>JAZPZK010000082.1:0-8848 GCA_045544675.1 Acutalibacteraceae bacterium | reverse complement strand
GCAAAATGCAAAATTGCGGGGAAGGCTTATTAAAACGGAAAGAAACAGTCCGCCGAGTGGGGATGAAAGAGACTGCCTCTGTCTTCAATGAATTGTATACCGATTTATCAAAGGAACACGGTTTTTCCGTGTCCCTTCTGTGCTGTTAAATGACAAATATAACAACATAAATACTGTAAAATTATTCATTTTGGTTTTAATTCACAAAACGTATTTTTATCACGTTTTCCGTTGACAAAAGGACGGTTTTTATGCTATACTTTTTAAGTCGATATTTTACATTTTACTGTATATATTTCTACTGACAAAACATAGAAGCTTGGTTCTTTGAAACTGACGGTTAAGTGGAGTTCACCACACGGATCAGAGAACATATACGCCGACCGTCTGGGCATCTTACGAACAGGTTTTTACCTTTGTGTAAGTATGTCCTTTTTTGTTTTTTTATCAGGTAATATTCCCCCTAAGGAGGTTTTGTATTATGAAAAAAGTTGCAATCATTATGGGAAGTGACAGCGATTTACCCGTTGTTTCAAAGGCAGCCGATACCCTTAAGGAATTCGGTGTACCCTATGAGCTTCACATTTATTCCGCTCACCGCACTCCCGTAGAAGCAAAGGAGTTTTCCGAAAACGCAAGAAAGAACGGCTTCGGTTGCATTATTGCCGCCGCAGGTATGGCTGCGCATCTTGCAGGTGCAATTGCTGCCAACACCACTCTTCCCGTTATCGGTATCCCTATGAAATCAAAATATCTCGACGGTATTGACGCCCTTTTGTCAACTGTACAGATGCCCTCAGGTATCCCCGTAGCCACAGTTGCAATTGACGGTGCAGTCAATGCCGCCTTGTTGTCTATTGAGATTCTCGCAGTAAGTGATGCTTCTCTTGCCGAAAAGCTCGACGCAAAGAGAAAGGCAGACACTCAGAAGGTTCTTGAAAAGAACGCTGCAGCAGAAGCACAGTTTAACTTCTGAGTTTCTGCTTTATCGAAAGGCTCTGCTATGAGTAGTCAGTAGTCAGTAGCCAGCAGTCAGGCTTTAACCATAAGGTTGATATGTACCTGACAAACACTACTGACCGCAAAAGCAGAATTTTATATAACATAAAATCATCAAAATCGCAAAGCGATTTCCCCTGACTACTGACTACCGGCTACTGACTACTAAAGGTACAATTTAAATTAAAAAAATAAATTTATATATTATTAAACGGAGGTTTTTAAAATGGAAAAGATTTACACAGGTAAAACAAAGGACGTTTACAAGCTTGAGAACGGCAATTACCTTCTCAAATTCAAGGACGACTGCACAGGCAAGGACGGCGTTTTTGATCCCGGCGAAAATGCAGTAGGTCTTACAATCGACGGCGTGGGCGACGTTAACCTTCGTATGTCAATCTACTTCTTCGAAAAGGTAAATGCAGCAGGCATCAAAACTCACTACGTAAATGCAAACCTTGAGGATACAACAATGGAGGTTCTTCCCGCTAAGGTATTCGGCCACGGTCTTGAGGTTATCTGCCGCCATAAGGCAGTAGGCAGCTTCATCCGTCGCTACGGTGACTACATCGAAGAGGGTGCAGACCTTCCCGCTTATGTTGAAATGACCTTCAAAAACGATGAAAAGGGCGATCCTCTTGTAATCAAGGATGCTCTTGTTGCTCTCGGTGTTATGACCGACAAGCAGTACGATGACATCAAGGAAATGACACAGAAGATCACTCAGATCGTTGCTGATGACCTTAAGGAAAAGGGCCTCGTTCTCTATGACATCAAGTTCGAGTTCGGCTACAATGCTGACGGAGACGTAATGCTTATCGATGAAATCGCATCAGGTAATATGCGTGTTTACAAGGACGGCAAATATATTGACCCCATGACTCTTTCAGAGCTTTTCTTCGCATAATTCAGACTATTAGCAATCGGACTTAACCGTCCGATTGCCCTCGCATTTATAAAGGAGCATTTACATGGGTGGTTTTTTTGGCGCAGTCAGCAAGCATGATACGGTTTTGGACGTATTCTTCGGCACTGACTATCACTCTCACCTTGGTACCCGTCGAGGCGGTATGGCTGCCTATGACGAGAAAAAAGGCTTACAACGTAAAATTCACAAAATTGAAAATTCTCCCTTCAGAACAAAGTTTGAAAATATTTCAGCAACAATGAAGGGTAAAGCGGCAATAGGCTCAATCAGTGACTCTGATGCACAGCCCCTACTGGTCCGCTCAAAGCTTGGTCTTTATGCTATATGCATTATCGGCCTTATAAACAACAAGGAACAGCTCGTTGAGGATTTCCTTTTCACCAACGGCGGTCACTTTGGTGCTATGACTAACGACGGTATCAACTCAACAGAGCTCGTTGCCGCAATAATAAATCAGAAGAACAGCTTTGCGGAGGGTATTGCCTATGCACAGAGCCTTATCGACGGCACTGCATCGGTACTGATTCTTACCGATGACGGCAGAATCATCGCCGCCCGTGACAGATTGGGCAGAATTCCCGTTTTAATCGGCTCAAACGATGATGGCTACTGCGTTTCCTTTGAGGACTTCGCCTATAAAAAATTAGGCTATACCGATTATAAGGAGCTTGGTCCCGGTGAGGTGGTTGAATTCACCGCAGACTCCTTCAAGGTGCTCAGGCAAGCAGGAAACGAAACAAAAATCTGCGCCTTCCTCTGGTCATATTACGGTTACTCAACCTCCTGCTACGAGGGAGTAAACGTTGAGGTAATGAGATACAGAAACGGACAGATTATGGCAGAAACCGACAGAGCAAACGGCATAGCCCAGAATATCGACTATGTGAGCGGTGTTCCCGATTCAGGCACTCCCCACGCTATCGGTTATGCTCACGAAAGCAGAATTCAGTTTGCACGCCCCTTCATCAAATATACACCCACTTGGGCAAGAAGCTTTACACCTGCCAACCAGAACGAAAGAAACAGAGTTGCCAAAATGAAGCAGATTCCCGTTCACGATCTTATTCACGGCAAAAAGCTTCTCTTCGTTGACGACAGTATCGTACGCGGCACACAGCTTCGCGAAACAGTTGAATTTCTTTACGAAAACGGAGCAAAAGAGGTACATATCCGTTCCGCTTGCCCTCCGATTATGTATAGCTGTAAGTATCTCAACTTCTCAAGAGCAACCTCCGAAATGGAGCTTATTGCACGAAGCACCGTTATGGAGCTTGAAGGTGAGGAAGGCTTTAAGCATCTCGATGAATACATCGATAACACAACCGAAAGAGGTAAGAACTTAAGAAACGCTATCTGCGAAAAGCTTCACTTTACCTCCCTTGAATTCCAGTCAATCGACGGAATTATAAAGGCAATCGGTCTTCCCGCCGACAAGATATGCACCTACTGCTGGACAGGCAGGGAATAAAAACAATGCGCAATGCACAATTCGCAATGCGCAATCGCGGGGAAACTTTGCTGAAACGGAAAGGTGCAGTCCGCCGAGTAAACAAGCAGAAAAGTTCTTTGGTAACTTTCTTTCAAGAAAGTTACGCCCTTGCGGCGAGCAATAAAACAATTGCGAATTGCGCATTGTAAGCATCCCCTCACTATAAAAAATAACTTTAGGAGAATAACCATGGATCACAAAAATTCTTTCTCTGCAAGCTATGCGGCTGCAGGCGTTGATATCACTGCCGGATATAAATCTGTAGAGCTTATGAAAAAGCACGTTGCCAGAACCCGTAACGAGGGCTCAGTTGACGATGTAGGCGGCTTCGGTGGCTGCTTCGACCTCAGCTGTGTTGCAGGTATGGAGCATCCCATTTCAGTTTCAGGTACTGACGGCTGCGGCACAAAGGTTAAGCTTGCTATCCTTATGGATAAGCACGACACCATCGGTATTGATGCTGTTGCTATGTGTGTTAACGACATCATCTGTGTCGGTGCAAAGCCCCTCTTCTTCCTTGACTATATTGCCTGCGGCAAAAACTATCCCGAAAAGATTGCTGAAATCGTAAGCGGTGTTGCTGAAGGCTGCGTACAGTCAGGCTGTGCCCTTATCGGCGGTGAAACTGCTGAGCATCCCGGTCTTATGCCCGAGGAGGATTATGACCTTGCAGGCTTCGCAGTAGGCGTTGTTGATAAGCCCAAGATGATTGACAACAGCACTATGGCTGTGGGCGACGTTGTTATCGCTCTCCCCTCAACAGGTATTCATTCCAACGGCTTCAGCCTTTGCCGTAAGGTTTTTGATATTGACAATAACAACCCCGAGCTTTATGTTGCACGTGAGGAATTAGGCGGCAAGACAATAGCTGAAGCTCTTCTCGTACCAACAAAGATTTATGTAAAGCCCGTACTCGCTCTTATCGAGAAGGTTAAGGTAAAGGGTATTTCCCACATCACCGGCGGTGGCTTCTATGAAAACATTCCCAGAAGCATCCCCGACGGACTTTGCGCTAAAATTGACAAATCTGCCGTTAAGGTGCTTCCCATCTTTGACGTAATCGCAAAATGGGGTAACATCCCTGAAAGAGATATGTACAACACCTATAATATGGGCGTTGGTATGAGCATCGTTGTTCCCGCAGACGAAGCAGAGCTTTCACTTTCAATTCTCAAGGAAAACGGCATTGACGCTTACGTTATCGGTGAAATCATCGAAGGAAGTGAAAAGGTGATTCTCTGATGAAAAGAATTGCAGTTCTCGTTTCAGGCGGCGGAACAAATCTTCAGGCTCTCATTGACGCCGAAAAGAAAGGTTCAATCGTAAACGGAAAAATCAGCCTTGTAATTTCCAACGTCAAGGGTGCATACGCCCTTGAAAGAGCAAGAATGAACGGCATTCCCACTGCAGTGGTTCTCAGAAAGGAATGCGGCAGTCAGGAGGCTTTCGAGCAGAACATCGTAGCTCTTTTAAGAGAGCACGAAATCGACCTCATCGTTCTTGCAGGCTTTATGAGCATTCTTTCAGAGAATTTTACAAAGGCATTCCCCCACAGAATTATAAACGTGCATCCCTCACTTATCCCCTCCTTCTGCGGCAAGGGCTTTTACGGACTTCACGTTCACGAAAAGGCTCTTGAGTACGGTGTGAAGGTTACGGGTGCAACGGTACACTTCGTAAATGAAATCCCCGACGGCGGTGAAATCATTCTACAGAGAGCTGTTGAAGTAAAAGAGGGAGACACTCCCGAAATTCTGCAGAAAAGGGTTATGCAGGAGGCAGAATGGAATATCCTTCCCGAGGCAGTCAGCCTTTTCTGTCAGGACAGACTTACTGTTGAAGATAATAAAGTACATATAGGAGAGTAAGATATGAAAATTTCAACAATCAAAGACGAGCTTAACTCCCTCGCCTACCACGGCAGAGGCATCATCATCGGCAAGAGTGCCGACGGCAAAAAGGCAGTTACCGCTTACTTCATTATGGGCAGAAGCGAAAACAGCCGTAACCGTGTTTTCGTCCTTGAAGGCGATGCAATGCGCACCAAGGCCTTTGACGAAAGCAAAATGACAGACCCCCACCTTATTATTTACTATCCCGTACGTGTGCTTGGCAACAAGACAATCGTTACAAACGGTGACCAGACCGACACAATCTATGAGCTTATGGATAAGCAGTTTTCCTTCGAGCAGGCTCTTCGCTCAAGAGAATTCGAGGATGACAAGCCCAACTTCACACCGAGAATTTCAGGCATCATCCGTCTTGAGAAGGACGGTATGAACTATGCGATGTCAATTCTCAAGAGTGCTGAGGGTGACGACTCCTCCTGCGAGAGATTTACCTACGCATACTCAAACCCTCTCTGCGGTAAGGCTAAGTTTATCCACACCTACAACTGTGAGGGTAATCCCCTTCCCTCTTTTGAAGGTGAGCCCAAGACCCTTGAGCTTCCCGATGTAAGCATTGACGAGCTCACAGATCTTATCTGGACAAATCTCAACGAGGACAACAAGGTTTCACTTTTCGTAAGATATATCGACATCGAAAGCGGAGAAGCCGAAACAAGAGTAGTTAATAAGAATAAGTAAGTGCTTTGTAGCAAGGCTGAGGCTGAGTAGTCAGTAGTCAGTAGTCAGGGGGATGACCCTTCCGACGGCTTTATCAAAAGCACAACCATATAACAAAAGGAGATACAGAAATGAAAGAATTTGAACTTAAATACGGCTGTAACCCCAATCAGAAGCCCGCAAAGATTTATATGCACGACGGAAGCGACCTTCCTATTGAGATTCTCTCAGGAAGACCCGGTTATATCAACTTCCTCGACGCCTTCAACTCTTGGCAGCTTGTAAAGGAGCTTAAAGAAGCAACCGGTCTTCCCTGCGCTGCATCCTTCAAGCACGTAAGCCCCACCTCAGCAGCTTGCGGAACAATTCTTCCCGAAAAGCTCAAAAGAGCCTGCTTCGTTGACGATGTAGAAGGTCTTGACGAAAGCCCCCTTGCCTGTGCTTATGCCAGAGCAAGAGGTACAGACAGAATGTGCTCCTTCGGTGACTGGGTTGCACTTTCAGACGTATGCGATGCTACAACCGCAAAGCTTATTAAAAGAGAAATTTCCGACGGCGTTATCGCTCCCGGCTACACAGACGAGGCACTTGCCATTCTCAAGCTCAAGAGAAACGGCAACTACAATGTTGTTAAGATCGATGCAGATTTCGTACCCGCTGAAATCGAAACAAAGCAGGTTTACGGCATCACCTTCCAGCAGGGCAGAAACAACTTCGAAATCAACGAGGCTCTTCTTTCCGATATCGTTACAAAGAATAAGGAGCTTCCCGAAAGCGCAAAGAGAGACCTTATCGTTGCTCTTATCACTCTCAAATACACTCAGTCAAACTCAGTATGCTATGCAGTTGACGGTCAGGCTATCGGCGTAGGCGCAGGTCAGCAGTCAAGAATTCACTGCACACGCCTTGCAGGCACAAAGGCAGACACATGGCTTCTCCGCCAGGCTGATAAGGTGCTTAATCTCCCCTTCCTTCCCACCCTCGGCAGAGCAGACAGAGATAACGTTATCGACGGCTACATCAACAAAAACGAGGAAGATGTTTGCGCTGACGGCAACTGGCAGAAGTATTTCACCACTCAGCCCGAGCCCTTCACAAAGGAGGAAATGGACGCTCACCTTGCATCCTTCTCGGGTATCGCACTCGGCTCAGACGCCTTCTTCCCCTTCTCAGACAACATCGAAAGAGCCTACAGAAGCGGCGTAAGCTATATTGCAGAGCCCGGCGGGTCAATCAGAGACGATGCAGTTATCGAATGTGCAGACAAGTACAATATGGTAATGGCATTCACAAAAATGAGACTTTTCCACCACTAAGAAAAAGCCCTTTGCGGCTTTTTCGGTGAAATATAACCTAACGGTTACGTGAAATACGCTTATTTCGTGTGAAATATCAGCTCCGCTGATGTGAAATATTGCCTTCGGCAACATTGAGTATCTGCGAGGCAAATAAAAATAAAAAAACTTAAAGGAGCTAACCAATGCTTAACTACTTTAACGAACTCAAAAATTACGATTCAGAGGTTTTTGCCTCATGTGAAAAGGAGCTTGACCGTCAGCAGACATTTATCGAGCTTATCGCTTCCGAAAACATTGTTTCAAAGGCAGTTCTTCTTGCCGCAGGCAGTGTTCTTACAAACAAATATGCAGAGGGCTATCCCGGAAAAAGATACTACGGCGGCTGCCACTGTGTTGACGAAACAGAAAACATCGCAAGAGAAAGAGCTAAGAAGCTCTTCGGTGCTGACCACGCTAACGTACAGCCCCACTCAGGTGCAAGTGCAAACCTTGCCGCTTTCTTCGCTCTTTTAGAGGTTGGCGACACCGTTATGGGTATGAATCTTTCTCAGGGCGGTCACCTTTCTCACGGCT
This sequence comes from Acutalibacteraceae bacterium, assembly GCA_045544675.1. GTDB lineage: Bacteria > Bacillota > Clostridia > Oscillospirales > Acutalibacteraceae > UBA6857. The sequence continues at coordinate 994 of JAZPZK010000082.1, read as the reverse complement.
CACCCGTTAACATTTCAGGTAAATACTGGAACATCGTTCAGTATGGTGTTGACGACGAAACGGAAATGATTGACTACGACAAGATGAGAGAAATCGCTCTCGAATGTAAGCCTAAGCTTATTGTTGTAGGTGCAAGTGCATATTCAAGAATTATCGACTTCCCCCGCTGCAGAGAAATTGCAGACGAGGTAGGTGCATACCTTATGGTCGATATGGCTCACATCGCAGGTCTCGTTGCCGCAGGTGTTCATCCCTCACCCGTACCCTATGCAGATGTTGTTACAACAACAACTCACAAGACCTTAAGAGGTCCCAGAGGCGGTATGATTCTCTGTAAGCAGGAGCTTGCTCAGAAAATTGACAAGGCAGTATTCCCCGGCTCTCAGGGCGGTCCTCTTATGCACGTTATCGCCGCTAAGGCAGTAGCTCTCGGCGAGGCCCTCAGCGACAGCTTCAAGGAATACGGCAAGCAGATTGTTAAGAATGCGGCTGTGCTCTGTGACGAGCTCAAGGCTCTCGATATCGACATCGTTTCCGGCGGCACAGATAACCACCTTATGCTTCTTGACCTTCGCAAGTATAACATCTCGGGTAAGGAGCTTGAAAAGAGACTCGACGAGGTACACATCACAACAAACAAGAATACAATCCCCAACGACCCCGCAAGCCCCTTTGTTACAAGCGGTCTGAGAATCGGTACTGCCGCAGTAACCACAAGAGGCTTCAGAGAAGAGGAAATGAAGCTTATTGCTCACTGGATAAAGGATGTTATTGCTGATTTTGACGGCAACAAGGAAAGAATCACCAAGGAAGTTGAAGCTCTTTGCGAGAAGTTTCCGATTTATTGATAGTGGTGAGGAAGAGGGAACGGAGTTTGCCCTCTCAGTCACGGCCTTCGGCCGCAACAGCTCTCCCAAAGGGAGAGCCAAGCTGCAGATCTTTAAATTTAAACAGACAAATCTCGCCTCTCCCCTTGGGAGAGGTGGCATCCGTG
>JAZPZK010000081.1:0-37745 GCA_045544675.1 Acutalibacteraceae bacterium | reverse complement strand
GGTTTGTTTATAGCATAAAACACAAAAACAGTGTTTTTGTCTGTTCTTCATCATTTTTTATATTTTAAAGGGTTCCTTCGGTCAGCTCATAACCGAAGAAACCCTTTATTTATCTTGTTTTATGCGGTCTGCACTTTTTTTTACAGCCCCTTTTTTATCTGTATATTATTCCCAGTCATATTCGCCAAGAGGATAAATCGCACCCTTCATGCTGACCCTGCCGTAAAAGCATATAAGCCTTACCTTGTGCTCCTCATTGTTATATGCAAAGACAGGCGTGTAATTACTCGGTGCATGCTCATACTTTTCTCTGTAGCATACGACTGTCCATTTACCGCGCCAGTCACCGCTTTCCTCCCACGGCTCACTCTCGCTATCTGTCGGTCGGAATTTTTTATAGTATTCAACTGTTTCGGAATAGCTCTTTTCATCAAGCGAAAGTTCAATAAATACCCTTGTCTCTGAAGGCTCATTCCACACAACAGACTCTTTATAGTAATAATCATACCTGACATTATCAGCACCGGGAATTTCTTCAGGAAGAAATTCCGATAAAGCTTCCCTTGCACCGCCGGCATCAAACACCATATAATTCTCCACATCCTCTGTATGTGAAACCACAACAGCCTCAGGAAATGAAACAACATTCAGCAACGCCAACACTCCTGTATACCAGCTGCAATACAGCGATATACAAGCCATAATTACAGAGGTAACTACCTTTATCACTGCATGCTTATCGCTGACTGACTTACGCCCACAGTTAATAAGAATAACCGTAACGGGAAACAGTAAGCTTATTATCAAAACAAAAACAAACAAAATCCCCGACGACACATATTCAGGATAAAGATACCGCCTGATATATGTTATTTCTATTCTCATCAACACACCGCAGCTTATCAGAGAAACCGCAAAACTGAGCGCCGATAAAGCAAGGAATACCTTCCTCGTAATTCGCCTGAAAACAGACGGTTCCCTGTCCTCAGCGGGCAGTTCTTTTTCTTCCGCAACAGCCCTTTCAAGGCTTCCGCTTATGCTTTCCATATCAAGTGAATCAAGACGGAGAAGCGGCTCAAGACACAAAACCATTTCCCTATCCGATTCAATTCTTCTGTTGGTTTTATCTATAAACCCTTCAAGTATCTCTTTGCATTTTTCCGACTCTTCCCGCATTTGTCTGATTTGCGAAATTGTAAAACCGGCCTTGCGTAAAACAGATATCCTTCTGAGCACCTCAACATCCTCCGCCGAAAAATCTATGTTTCGTCTTCCCGAATAAGATTCATTGACAGACGGCGCAATCAATCCGCTTTCAATATAAAGTCTGACCGCTCTCTCGGTCAGGTTTGTCTTCTCCGTGACCTCTTTCATCTTCATAAAGCATCCTCCTTCTTGAATTTTCTATCTCTATGAATTGATTTTACATTGTTACCCAAGGTAAGTGTCAATAGTTTTATCAAAAATTCTTCAGTTTTTCTTAAGCTTTAAGCAAAACATCCGCCACTATAAAGTGACGGATGCAGTTATTTTCTTTTGCTCGCCGCAGGGCATTCTTTTCTTGTAAACCCCTCAGTTAGCTACGCTGACAGCTCCCCTTTCAGGGGCGCCGAGAATCAAAAGAACTTTTCTTATTACATAAATATTCCTGCGCCGCCGTTGATTGCCATAAATAAGGGAGCAAAAACGAGAGCAACAACTGTCATAAGCTTAATGAGAATATTGATCGAAGGACCTGAGGTATCCTTAAAGGGATCACCGACAGTGTCACCGACAACGGATGCCTTGTGAGGCTCTCCGCCCTTACCGCCGTGAACACCTGTTTCAATAAACTTCTTGGCATTATCCCATGCACCGCCGGAGTTTGACATAAAGATTGCAAGAAGAACACCTGTTACAAGTGAGCCTGCAAGAAGTCCGCCGAGTGCAGCAGTACCGAGAAGCACACCTACTGCAAGAGGAGAAGCAACTGCAAGAACACCGGGAACAATCATCTGCTTGAGCGCAGCTGTTGTTGAAATACCTACGCATCTTGCATAGTCAGGCTTAGCCTTACCTTCAAGTATGCCCGGAATTTCCTTAAACTGACGGCGTACCTCTTCAATCATTTCGTATGCAGCCTTAGAAACTGAATCCATTGTAAGTGCAGAGAAAACAAAGGGAAGCATACCGCCTATAAGAAGGCCGATAACAACCTGATAGTTAAGAAGGTCGATACCTGTTTCTTCAAGCTTGACCGCCTGAGCATAGGAGAAGAAAAGAGCAAGTGCAGTAAGTGCTGCTGAACCGATTGCAAAGCCCTTACCGATAGCCGCTGTTGTGTTGCCTACGGAGTCAAGCTTATCTGTAATTTCGCGCACGGACTTATCAAGACCTGACATTTCGGCAATACCGCCTGCGTTATCCGCAATCGGTCCGTATGCGTCAACTGCAACGGTGATGCCTGTGGTTGAAAGCATACCTACTGCTGCAAGAGCAACACCGTAAATACCTGTGCCGTTACCTCCTGCCTTACATACGTAATATGAAACGAAAATGCCGATACCGATAAGAAGAATGGGCATAGCAGTTGATTTAAGACCTACCGCAAGACCTGAGATAATATTTGTTGCCGAGCCCGTCTCACTCTGTTCAGCGATTTTCTGAACTGACTTATGAGCGTCCGATGTATAGAATTCGGTAATAATACCGATAAGAGTACCGACGATGATACCAACGAGAATAGCTATACCGTAGCTGAAGGTGCCGAGCATTACCTTACTCAGAGCAATGCCTGCAACAAGAACAACTGCAGAAGCTACATATGTTGCCGTTTTAAGAGCCTTATGGGGATCACCCTTACCGCCACGGACAAAGAAGGTTGAGAAGATTGATGCAAGAACACCGATAGCTGCAATAAGCATCGGATACATAGCACCTGTCTTGCTGTTGCCGGTTGAAGCAAAGGCTGTTATACCAAGAGTTATGGCTGAAATAATCGCACCTGCATAGCTTTCAAAAAGGTCGGCGCCCATACCCGCAACGTCACCTACGTTATCGCCTACGTTATCGGCAATAACAGCAGGGTTTCTCGGGTCATCCTCGGGAATACCCGCTTCAACCTTACCTACAAGGTCGGCGCCTACGTCAGCAGCCTTGGTATAAATACCGCCGCCGACACGTGCAAAGAGAGCAATAGCCGATGCACCGAGACTGAAGCCGAAGAGCACGTCCGGATCCTCTGTTATGGCATATATGGCTCCGATACCGAGAATACCGAGACCGACAACACACATACCCATAACTGCGCCGCCTGAAAATGCAACAGAAAGAGCCTTCTTCATGCCGCCTTTCATTGCTGCGCTGGTTGTTCTGACATTAGCGCTGGTTGCAACGTTCATACCGAAATATCCTGCACCGATTGAGAAAACTGCACCGGTCAGAAAGCTTATTGCTGTAGCCCAGCTCAAGGCAAATCCGATTGCAAGTATAAGAGCGACTATGAAAAACACGAGAATCTTATATTCTGCAAAAAGGAATGCCTTGGCACCCGAGTGAATTGCAGAGGATATCTCCTGCATTTTTTCTGTTCCGCGATCCTGCTTTTTGATTTTCGCCGTAAGGAAGAAGGCAAAGATAAGACCAAGCATACCTACTGCCGGGATAACATACGGCATATAATTCATTATAGCTTCCATAAAATTAGCTCCTTTCTTAATGAATCAACCAATAGCATTTATACTTTAGTATAACGATAATAATAACCCAAATAGACAAAATTGTCAACTTACTTGCGGATATTTTGTATAAAATGCATTATTCCTTATATGCATTTTGACTACGCCGTCAGTTTCTTGCTCCGAAAAAAAATACGTGTAATATTCCTATGAAAGCAGGTATATATATAACAGAAAGACCCTGCAGCTCATATAGCAGGTGTTTTTTGTTGCTTTCTATCTATTTTGATAGTCTTTTGACCTCTTTTTTCAAAGCTTTTATACAGACTAAACAAAAATAAATGCACAAAATTAGTTAATAATCCGTTGTTTTTTTGGTTATTTTATGGTAATATATAAAATGTTAACGTCAAATGAAATAACTTTATTTGAATGTAGCAAAATTCGGGTTCTGTAATAATGGAGCCTAAGGAGGTAATGGAATTGAAATCCTACACAACAAACAACATCAGAAATATCGCCATCGCAGGTCATACCGGTAAGGGTAAAACCGCACTTTCAGAAGCTATGCTTTATGTTGCAGGTGTTACAGACAGACTCGGTAAAGTTGCTGACGGAAATACAGTTATGGACTATGATGCAGAAGAAAAGAAGCGCCAGTGCTCAATTTCAACTGCTATGGCTTCTCTTGAATGGAGAGATACAAAGATTAATGTGCTTGATGCTCCCGGTAAGTTTGACTTTGCCGGCGGTATGGCAGAAGCAATGCGTGCAGCAGACTGCGCCGTTATCGTTACATCAGCAGGCTCAGGCATCGACGTAGGTCTTGAAAAGGCTATCAAGGCTGCTGACCAGAGAGGCATTGCTAAGTTCTTCGCAATCACCAAGGTTGACTCAGACAACCGTGATTTCTATAAAACCTTTGAGGCACTCAGAGCTGAGCTCGGCAACAAGCTTTGCCCCGTTGTTGTTCCCTATATGAACGGCCCCGTTTGCGAAGCATTCGTAAACCTCTGCTCAAACAAGGCATTCAAGTATCCCAACGGACGTCCTCAGGAAATAGACCTTGTTTCTGACGACAACATCACAAACATGAGAGCAGTTCTTGAAGAAGCTGTTGCAACAGTTGACGAAGAGCTTATGGAAAAGTTCTTTGAAGGCGAGCCTCTTACAAAGGAAGAAATCATCGCAGGCCTTACAAAGGGCGTTGAGACCGGTGAAATCTGGCCCGTATATGCTTGCTCAGCAACTAAGGTTGACGGCTGTGATATGCTTCTTGACGCTATCGTATATTCAGCTCCCTCCCCCGACAAAGCAAATCCCGAAATTGCAACAAACGCTGACGGTGAAGAAATCGAAGTTGCCTGCAAGGCAGACGGACCTCTTGCAGCTCTCTGCTACAAGACCATCGCTGACCCCTTCGTTGGTAAGATGAGCTTTGTTAAGGTTATTTCAGGTAAAATTACCGCTGACACACCCTGCTACAATGCAAGAACAGGCAAAACTCAGAGAATGGGTAAGCTCGTAGCAGTAAAGGGCATCAAGCAGGAGGATATTTCTGAAATCACAACAGGTGATATCGGCGTTATCACAAAGCTTGACGACCTTGCAACAGGTGACACGATCTGCAGTGCAAAGGATGTTATAAACCTTGCACCCGTTAACTTCCCCGCTCCCTCACTTTCAATGGCAGCTGTCGTTAAGAAGAAGGGCGAAGAGGATAAGGTTGCTTCAGGTCTTCGTAAGATTTCCAGTGAAGATCCCACCGTTGTATTCGCAACAAACAACGAAACCGGCGAAATGGTTATTTCAGGTCTCGGCGAACAGCATCTTGAGGTTGTTGTTTCAAAGCTCAAGACAAAGTACGGCGTTGAAATTGACCTTAAGGTACCCAAGGTAGCATACAGAGAGACAATCCGCAAGTCATGTCAGGTTCAGGGACGCCACAAGAAGCAGTCCGGCGGTTCAGGTCAGTTCGGTGATGTATTCATCCGCTTCGAGCCACATACAGAGGATCACCTTATCTTCGAGACAGAGGTTGTCGGCGGCTCAGTTCCCAAGAACTTCTTCCCCGCAGTTGAAAAGGGTCTTCAGGAAGCTATCCTCAAGGGTCCCCTTGCAGGTTATCCCGTTGTTGGCCTTAAGGCTGTTCTTTATGACGGTTCATACCACCCCGTTGACTCAAACGAAATGGCATTCAAGACCGCAGCTAAGATCGCTTACAAGAACGGTATGGCTCAGGCTAACCCCGTAATTCTCGAGCCTATCGGTGAATTAAAGGTTTATATGCCCGACGCTAACCTCGGCGACATCATGGGCGATATCACAAAGCGCCGTGGCCGTGTGCTCGGTATGGGCGCCGCAGACGAGCCTAAGATGCAGGAGCTTGTTGCTGAAGTACCCATGGCTGAAATGGGCGACTTCTCAGTTACACTTCGTTCCGTAACTGCAGGCAGAGGCCACTTCTCACTCACCTTTGCACGTTATGAGGATGCTCCCATGAACGTAGCCCAGAAGGTTATCGAAGAAGCTAAGAAGGATATGGAAGAATAATATAAAATACATAAGCCCACCGAAAACGGTGGGCTTAATTTACGGAGGCAATTATTTGAGTAGCTATACAGAAAAATTCAAAAAAGCTGAAGAATTGTATAATAATGACAGTTTCGAGGAGGCACTCCCTCTTTTTGAGCAGCTTTGGAAGGAATCCGCTGACGGTGATGCAGCACTGATGTTTGCAAACTGCCTTAAATGTCTCGACAGAGATGATGAAGCCGCACGTATCTACAACTACATCATAGAAATTGACCCGACATGGGAGGCTCCCCTATATAACCTTGCGGGAATATACTACAGCCGTGAGGAATACGAAAAAGCGATGAAGCTTTACAAAAAAGCTGCCGAGTCTGATAGCGACAATGGAGACGCATACTTCAAGCTCGGAGAGTGTTGCCGAAAGCTCGATGGGGATAACACCGAAAATGCCATGCAATACTATCAAAAAGCCGTTACGGCAAAGGAAGGCACCGTATATGCCGACGATGCACACTTCTTTCTCGGCATTGCATATCTCAGGCTCGATAAGACACTGCCCGCCTTTGAGCACCTGAATAAATCCAATGAATTATCTCCCGGCAAGGCAGATACTCTTCATTTTCTGGGGCTTTGCTGTGAAATGCAGAAGAAGCTTACAAAGGCTATAGAATACTATAAAAAAGCTTTATCCGCAGAAGACAGAATCGATACGCTCATTAATCTTGCTCTTTGCTACAATGATACGGGCGACACGGAAAAGGCAATAGCCCACGCACGAACTGCTCTCGAGCTTGATCCTGAAAATGCTGATGCTCTGTTTTACTACTGCTATATTTTAACTAAAAATAAAAAAGAAAACGAAGCGTATGAGCTTCTAAAGTCAACTCAGATTAACTTTGATAACGATGAAAGATTGCTTGATATTTTAATTTTCCTCGCTTTAAACAGAGCGGATTTTGATGCTTCAGACAAAGCATATGAGAAGCTTAAGCTGATATCTCCCGATTGTGAGACGGTCCGTGATTACAACAATGAAAGGAACCGCAGGAGTAGTGAACAATAGAAAAACAGCCACGGATTCAGTCTGAATCCGTGGCTTTCTTATAATAAAAACCTGCTACAGATAATCCATAGCAGGTTTCGTTATTTAAGCTGTGATTGCCTTTGCTTTCTTTTCAGCAAGCTTCTGCATAAGAATCGTTGCGCCAATACAAACTATACCGGCCGCATCGGTTACCACACCGGGTACTATACAAAGCAGACCGCCGGCAAGGCAAATAAATCTCTGCCACCAGGGCACCTTAACATACATATAACCTTCCATAGCCGCTGATACGCCGTAAATACCGATAATTGCTGTTACAACAATAACAACAACCTCATACCACTTTGTGTCAATGAAGAGCATCTGAGGATTATATGCAAAAATAAACGGTACAATAAAAGCTGTAATAGCCAGTCTCGTTGCCGTGACACCGGTTTTCATCGGATTACTCTTGGCGATAGCTGAGCCTGCATATGCAGCAAGGGCAACAGGCGGAGTAATATCTGCCACGATACCGAAATAGAATACGAACATATGAGCCGCAAGCATCGGTATACCCATTTCAAGAAGAATGGGAGCAGTGATTGTTGCCATGATAACATAGTTTGCTGTTGTGGGCACACCCATACCGAGAACAATACAACAAATCATTGTAAGGAACAGCGCAAGGAACTTATTGTTTGCAGCTACACTGGTAAGAGCTGTAAGGAGCGTGGGACCAAGACCGGTCATTGTAATAACACCGGAAATAATACCCGCCATACCGCAGGCAACAGCAACACCGATGGTATTCTTTGCACCGCTTTCGAAGGATGCAACAACAACAGAGGGACTGAGAGTTGCGCTCTTCTTTGTTGCAAAGGAAAGAGCCACAGTAACTACTATTGTAACAAGAATAGCTGTGCTGATACCGCTGTCACCAAGAGCAAACCAAATTGCAAGAAATACTGCTGTTACAATCAGAGGGTAGACCATCTTTATAAGGCCTTCTCTTGAAATTCGGATTTTTGTGAAGTGAAGATTAACTTTGATTGCGTTTTCCATCGAAGCCTTAGTAGGAATCATCGAAACAATCAGAGATGTCATAATTGCAAGGCAAGCTGAAAGACCTGCACTATACTTGTTCATTGCAAGTACGAGTACAACAACCGGCAAAAGAAGATAGCCGTTTTTCACTATAAGCTTCCAGAATTTCGGAAGTGCATCCTTAGGAAGACCGCTGAGACCAAGCTTTTTAGCCTCAAAGTGAATCATAAGGAAAATTCCTGTGAAATAAAGAATCGCCGGAAGAATAGCTGTAACTGCAATTACCGAATATTCATATCCTGTAATTTCTGCCATAAGGAAGGCAGCTGCACCCATAATAGGAGGCATAATCTGTCCGCCGGTCGAAGCCGCTGCTTCAACTGCCGCCGCAAATTCCGGTTTATATCCGATTCGCTTCATCATAGGAATGGTGATTGAGCCTGAGCCTACAGTATTAGCAACAGATGATCCTGAATACATACCCTCAAGTGCGCTGGAAATAACTGCAACCTTAGCAGGTCCGCCTACGGATGAGCCTGCAACAGAGTTTGCAAGGTCAACGAAGAACGTACCGATACCTGTCTTTTCAAGAAGAGCACCAAGAATGATGAAAAGTACAATAAAGGTTGTGCATACGTATACGGGAGTTGAGAAAATGCCGCCCGCAACATTATAGTAAAGCTCATAAACAAGAACTCTCAGTGCTACCTTCGGATAATTTGTAAGAGCATAATATGCCGCATAAACCACAAAGGAGCCTGCAACAAATATAATTGGCAGGCCGACGGCGCGTCTACACAATTCAATCAGCAGGACAAAAGCAATTATAGCAACAACAATTTCAGTCGTACCGATACCTGTTGCCATCTTTATAATCTGTTCCTGTCGGATGGTGTAATATAAAAATGCACCTGCACCCACTATGCCGAATATAACATCATAGAAAGGTACATAATTTATCTTTTTGGTCTGTTTTTTATAGGCCGGGAAAATCAGATAGCCTATAAACATAATAAATGCGAGGAAGGTTGTAAGCTTGGTATGTTTGGTTTCATTCTGAAAAACAAGAGCCATTGAAATCATATAGGTGCTGAAGAGAAGCATTACCGCTGTAATAACCTTTTTGCGCCAGCCGGTAAAAACACGAACATTGCTTTCACGGTCAAACTCCTGCATAATCGCATCGGCGTCTACAACTTCTTCAACTTCAGTAATTGCTTTATTCTCATCCATACGCAAACCTCCTTTTTAAAAAATCAAAATAAATGCTGTATATCAGGTATACAGCATTTACTGTATTAACTTGCTACTTTAAAACATAAGGATTATTCAGCAATGATGCCTGCTTCCTTATAATATTTTGCAGCACCGGGATGAAGAGGAACATTACCAACACCTGTTGTGGCCTTATTGATATCCATTTCGCCTGCCTTAGCGTGTGAAATGCTGTCTTTCTTTTCCCAAAGATTTTTAGTAAGCTCATAAACTACATCTTCGCTGAGCTCGTTTGAAACAACGTATGTAGCCTGAATAGCAACTGTCTTGGTGTCTTCGGTAACAAAAGCATAGTCAGCACTTGTTGCTGTGTATTCTGAATAGAAGGTGTATTCATCCATAAGCTTGGAGATAACATCTGCACCGAGATCAACAAGAACAACCTCTGTTGATGTTGCAAGCTCTGTGATAGCTGTTGTGGGAGTACCTGCTGTGATGAATGCAGCCTGGATTGAACCGTCCTTAAGCTGAGTTGCTGACTCACCGAAGGAAGCTGTAACCTTGTTAATATCTTCGTCGATATCAATACCTGCTGCTGCAAGAATCTGCTCTGCATTGTAGTAAACGCCTGAGCCTGCATCGCCGACTGCTACGGTCTTGCCCTTAAGGTCAGCAACTGACTTGATGCCTGAGCTCTTTGTTGCAACGAGCTGGCAAACCTCAGCGTAAACACAGCCTACTGCTGAGAAATCTGTGATAGCTGTATCAAAGCCGTTTGTACCTGCATAAGCATAGTTCATAACGTCGTTCTGAACTATAGCCATCTGATCAATACCGTCACGGATTCTTTCGATGTTAGCCTGTGAACCGCCGGTTGAGATATATGTCAGCTTGATATCATCGGTTGCGATAGCCTGACATACAGCACCTGTGTATGCATAGTATGTGCCTGTGGGGCCGCCTGTACCAACTGAAATGTTAGTTACTTTTGCAGCGTCTGTGTTAGTTGCATCTGTGTTTGTCTTTGAGCCGCCGCATGCTGCAAGTGTGAAGAGCATGAGAGCTGCAAGAACAACTGCGAGAATTTTTTTCATTGTTTTTTCCTCCGTTAAAATTTTTATAATAATTGCCATATAATTGTATAATATTTACAGTGTGTTTGTCAAGTAAAAAAATGTAAAATATTGTATTTTCTCCTGATTTATATTTATCCGTATTGCATAAATATTCGTTATATTTTGAATATTTGTATATTTTTTTCATAATAAAACAAGAAGCCGTATCCTTCGGATACAGCTTCCTAATATTTTATAGTTGTACTATCAATTAAACAAGTTCAATAATGCACATCTCTGCAGCATCACCACGACGGGGACCTGTTTTGATAATACGGCAGTAGCCGCCGTTAACTTCCTTGTACTTGGGGCTGATTTCGTCGAAAAGCTTCTTAACAACATCCTGCTTTGTGATGTATGCAAGAGCCTGACGCTTATTGTGAAGTGTGTCTTCCTTACCGAGAGTAATCATCTTCTCAGTCATTGAACGAACTTCCTTAGCCCTTGTAACGGTGGTTTCAATGCTGCCATTCTCTAAGAGATAAGTTACCATACCTCTGAGCATTGCGTTTCTGTGGTCGCTTGTTCTGCCGAGTTTTCTGGTACCTGCCATTTGAAATCACTCCTTTACCGTTAGATAATTATTCGTCTTCGTTGCGAAGGTCAAGACCGAATGAATGAAGCTTATTGATAACTTCATCGAGAGATTTCTTACCAAGGTTACGAACCTTCATCATATCTTCTTCAGTCTTGTTTGTTAAATCTTCTACTGTGTTGATACCGGCACGCTTCAGACAGTTGAATGAGCGTACTGATAAGTCAAGTTCCTCAATAGTCATCTCGAGTACCTTACCTTTGGTATCGATGTCTCTGTCGACCATAATCTCTGTATCATATGCCTCACCTGAGAGGTCACTGAACAGAGCGAGATGTTCGTTGAGAAACTTGGCACCGAGTGAAACAGCATCAGTAGCTGAAATTGTTCCGTTTGTCCAAACTTCAAGAGTAAGCTTGTCAAAACCGATGTCCTGGCCAACACGTATATCCTCTATTGTGTAATTTGCCTTGAGAATCGGTGTGTAAATTGAGTCGATTGCAATTACACCGATAACAGGCTGCATGAGCTTTTTGTTCTGCTCAGCTGATACATATCCACGACCCTTGTTGACTGTAAGCTCCATGTTGATGCTTGCATCCTTATCAAGTGTGCAGATGTGGTAATCAGTGTTGATGATTTCAACCTCTGAATCGCACTTGATGTCGCCGGCTAAAACTTCGCCTTCGCCGCTTGCATCAATGTATACTGTCTTGGGTCCGTCACCGTGAATTTTGAGAATGACGTTCTTAAGATTAAGAATAATTTCTGTAACATCCTCTTTAACACCGGGGATTGTTGAAAATTCATGAAGTACGCCATCAATTTTCACGCTGGTAATTGCATAGCCGGGAAGTGACGAGAGAAGAATTCTTCTAAGGCTGTTGCCTAATGTCACACCATAGCCACGCTCTAACGGTTCAACGATAATCTTTCCGTAGGTACCGTCAGCTGCTAATTCTGCAGTTTCGATTCTGGGCTTTTCAATGCCTATCATGCAAAACCCTCCTTACTTATTTGTGGATGTGTTTTACGTTAAAACAAGTCTATTACTTAGAATAGAGCTCAACGATAAGATGCTCTTCAACGGGAGTATCTATCTCTTCGCGGGTGGGGATGTGAGTAACTGTACCCTTGAGGGCATTCTTTTCTCTTTCCATCCATGCGGGAGTGAGAACTACAGGTGCGTCGGGACCTGCAAGACGCTCAAAAAGAACTGATGAGCGGCTCTTCTCAGCTACTTCGATAACATCGCCTACTTTTACAAGGTATGAAGGAATGTTAACCTTCTTACCGTTAACTGTAAAATGAGAATGAGTTACAAGCTGACGAGCCTGACGGCGTGTAGCTGCAAAACCGAGGCGGAATACAACGTTATCAAGACGGCGTTCAACAAGGATTAAAAGGTTATCACCGGTCTTGCCGGGAGCCTTAACAGCCTTTTCGTAGTAGTTACGGAACTGCTTCTCGAGAATACCGTAGATGAACTTAACCTTCTGCTTTTCGTTAAGCTGTAAGCCGTATTCGCTCTTCTTCTTCTTCATTTTACCGCCGGGATTGCGGTTTGTCTGCTTCTTGGAATAACCCATAACAGCAGGAGAAAGGTCTAAAGCCTTACAACGCTTTGCAACAGGTTCTCTATTCTTTGCCATGTCGCTTTACCTCCTATTGTAATTATACACGTCTTCTCTTCGGGGGACGGCAGCCATTGTGAGGAATCGGTGTAACGTCCTTGATCATTGTTACATCAAGACCTGCAGTCTGTAAAGCTCTGATAGCAGCTTCACGACCCTGGCCGGGACCCTTAACATATACTTCAACGGTCTTCATTCCGTGTTCAATTGCAGCCTTGGCAGCTGTTTCAGCAGCAGTCTGAGCAGCAAAGGGAGTGGATTTTCTTGAGCCTCTGAAGCCCATTTCACCGGCACTTGCCCATGACACGGCGTTACCCTGTAAATCAGTGATGGTAACGATTGTGTTGTTGAAGGTGGATTGGATATGGGCCGCACCGCGCTCAATATTCTTGCGCTCACGGCGACGGCGTACTGTGGTAGCTTTCTTTGCAACCTTTGCCATAAAAGTATCCTCCTTGAATTATTTCTTCTTGTTTGCGATTGTCTTCTTGGGACCTTTACGGGTACGAGCGTTTGTCTTTGAACGCTGACCTCTTACGGGAAGGCCCTTTCTGTGGCGAACACCACGGTAGCAGCCGATTTCAATAAGTCTCTTGATATCGAATGCTGTTTCTCTTCTGAGGTCACCTTCAACCTTTACGTTATGGTCGATGTATTCACGAAGTTTTGAAACGTCGTCCTCAGTTAAATCCTTAACTCTTGTATCCGCATTGATGCCAGTTGCAGCGATGATGACGCGTGCAGTTTTACGACCGATACCAAAGATGTAAGTAAGAGCAATTTCAATTCTCTTATCTCTGGGAAGGTCAACACCTGATATACGAGCCATTTAAGTTGTACCTCCTAATTAGTTTACGTCAATTAGCCTTGACGCTGCTTGTGTTTGGGGTTTTCGCAGATAACCATGATCTTACCGTGACGCTTGATTATCTTGCACTTTTCACATATTTTCTTTACAGAAGGTCTGACTTTCATAGGATTGCCTCCTTTAAATTCAAACTGTTGATTTTCTTATTTTGCTCTCCATGTAATGCGTCCACGTGTCAAGTCGTATGGAGACATCTCGACTGTAACCTTGTCACCGGGAAGTATACGGATGTAGTTCGTTCTGAGCTTTCCGGAGATGTGGGCTAAAATTTTGTGACCGTTTTCGAGTTCTACACGGAAGGTTGCATTGGGAAGTGCCTCAGCAACGATTCCTTCGATTTCGATCATATCCTGTTTTGACATAACATTACCCTCCTGGGTTCGCTGATTTATTAAGCGTTTTTCTAATCTTACGATCTGTAGCTATTGAGTCCTCATCCGTGAGGATTTCGGTTTCTCTGATGTGCTTGGGATTTTTAGCCTTGAGCTTATTCAGCTTTCTGTGCTTTCCGTCACACAGCAGAACCCTGTTTTTATCAAAGCCTGCCACAACGAACAGCTCACCTTTATCGTGACCTGCCGTTGAAACAACGACCTGCCCTTTTTTAAGCTCCATTTTATCACACCTTTGTCAGGATAACGGGGCCGTCCTTTGTGATAGCCACCGTATGTTCAAAATGAGCTGACAGCTTACCGTCAATTGTTTTGACTGTCCAGCCATCGGGCAGAACCTTGATTCTTGCAGTGCCCTGGTTGATCATCGGCTCAATAGCGAGTGTCATGCCCGCTAACAGGCGTACGCCTCGGCCGGCTGTACCGTAGTTCGGTACACTTGGGTCTTCATGTAATTCCTTACCGATGCCGTGACCTGTATATTCACGTACAACACCGTAACCGCGTTCTTCGCAGTAGCTTTGCACTGCATAGGCAATATCGCCGAGCTTGCCGCCGGGAACCGCAAATTTGATTGCCTCATAAAGGCTTTCTCTTGTGGTATCCATCAGCCGCTTTGCTTCGTCACTTACGTCACCGCAAGCAAAAGTGGCGGCATTATCGCCGTTATAGCCCGCTTTTTTCGCACCAAGGTCAATGGAAACGATGTCCCCTGCCTTGAGAATACGGCTTTTTGAGGGAATTCCGTGAATAACCTCATCATTTATGGAAATGCACGCAGTAGCCGGAAATCCGTAAAGACCGAGAAAGTTGGGTTCAGCACCCTGACTTTTTATATATTCGTAAGCAATCTTGTCGATTTCCCATGTTGAGATACCGGGTCTGACTGCCTCTCCGGCCACTTTAAGTGCTCCTGCCGAAATTCTGCACGCCTCTTTCATAAGAGCGAGCTCACGGCTGGTCTTGAGCACTATCATGCTTATTCCTCCAATGCTTTGAGTACAAGAGCTGAAGTATCAGCTACTTCCTCCTGTCCCTCAACTATGAAAAGCTTATTCTTCTTTCCATAGTATTCCTTAAGCGGCTCAGTCTGACTGTGATAAACATCAAGTCTTTCCTTAACCGTGTCAGGATGGTCGTCAGCTCTGATGATAAGCTCTGCGCCGCAAGCGTTGCAGATGCCATCCTTTTCAGGCTTCTTGTAAAGAAGGTGGTATGAGTTACCGCAAGCGGGACATACTCTTCTTCCGCTCATTCTCAGGACGATTTTTTCATCGGGAACTTCAATATCGATAACCTTATCGATTTCAATACCCATTTCGTCAAGAGCTTCAGCCTGAGGGATTGTTCTGGGGAAGCCGTCGAGAATGAAGCCGTTTTTGCAATCGTCTTCAGCGAGGCGTTCCTTAATAATTCCGATGACAACCTCATCGGGAACGAGCTGACCGTTATTTATGAATTCCTTGGCTTTGAGGCCCATTTCTGTTTCAGCCTTGAGAGCTGCACGGATAATGTTACCTGTTGAGATTGTCGGCACTGAAAGGTGATTGCAGATTACCTCTGCCTGAGTACCCTTACCTGCACCGGGTGCACCTAAAAGAATTAACTTCATGGTTCTATCTCCTCATTTTAATTAGTCAAGGAAGCCCTTGTAGTGTCTCATCATCATCTGGCTCTCAAGCTGCTTAACGGTTTCAAGTGCAACACCTACAACGATGATAAGTGATGTACCACCGAGAGAAATCTGGATGGGTGAACCTATAAGAGTTGTGAAGAGAACGAGAATGTTGGGGAAGAGAGCTACAACTGAAAGAAGCAGAGCACCGAGAAGTGTGATTCTGCCGAGAATCTTCTTGATGTAGTCTGCAGTCGGCTTACCGGGACGAAGTCCGGGGATCATACCGCTGTTCTTTCTGATGTTGTTTGCCATTTCAACCGGATTGTACTGGATGCTTGCATAGAAGTAAGCAAAGAAGAGAATCAGGAAGAAATACATAATTGAGTATGCCCAGTGGCTTGTTTCGAAGATTGAGAAGAATTTCTCAAGTCCGTCGCTGATTTCCTTACCGTTGAAGAAGAGCATCTGAACGGTGGGAACAACTGAAAGAATTGATGAAGCGAAGATAACGGGAAGAACACCTGACATATTAACCTTGATGGGGATATGTGTGCTCTGACCGCCGTACATCTTACGGCCAACAACTCTCTTGGCATACTGAACCGGTATACGTCTTTCAGCGTTATCCATCCATACGATGAAAGCGACCATCGCAAGAAGACAGATTACAACTGTGGGAACGAGAGCATAATATGCCTTACCGAATTTGAAGTACTCATAAAGAGTCTTGATGATTGTGGGAATTCTTGCAACGATACCGGCGAAGAGGATGATTGAGATACCGTTACCGATACCCTTATCATTGATCTGTTCACCAAGCCACATTACGAAGGTTGAACCTGCTGTTAAGCAAAGAACAACTGTGATGCCCTGAAGCACACCTGCAAAGCCTGTGAAAGGAAGATTTGTAACAGGATCAACTACAACGTAGCACTGTTCCGGGTTGTTTCTCAGGAAAATGAAGTATGCTGTACTCTGTAAAAGAGCAAGAGCGATTGTGGTGTATCTTGTGATTGATGCAATCTTCTTTCTGCCTTCTTCGCCTTCCTTTGAGAGTTTCTCAAGGTAAGGAATAGCAACTGAAAGAAGCTGAATGATAATTGAGCTGTTGATATAGGGTGTAATCGACAGAGCGAAAATGGTACCCATTGAGAAAGCGTTACCGCTCATCATTGAAAGGTAGCCCATAAATGTTTCGTCGTTGGGGTCGATAATACCTTCGATATCAAGAATGTTTGTGAAGGGCAGCGGGATAGCTGCACCGATACGGAAAATCAATACTATAAGTGCTGTGAAGAGCATCTTCTTACGAAGATCTGCAACCTTCCAAGCATTTATGAAAGTACTAATCATATTACAGCACCTCGGTCTTTCCGCCAGCTGCCTCAATCTTCTGCTTTGCAGATTCGCTGAAAGCATTAGCCTGAACTGTGAGAGCCTTTGTGAGCTCGCCGTGACCGAGAACCTTTACACCGTCAAGAGCCTTCTTAACGAGACCCTTTTCGATAAGAGAATCAACTGTAACTGTTGCGCCTGCTTCATAAGCCTTGTCAAGAGCAGCAACGTTTACGATTGCCATTTCTGTAGCAAAGATGTTGTTGAAGCCTCTCTTGGGGATTCTTCTCTGAAGGGGCATCTGGCCACCTTCGAAGCCAGCACGCATGCCTCTGCCGGCACGAGCCTTCTGACCCTTGTGACCTTTACCGGCGGTTTTACCCTGACCGGAAGCAGGACCACGGCCAATACGCTTACGCTCCTTGGTTGAACCTGCTGCAGGTGAAAGTTCATGTAATTTCATTTTGCGCACCTCCTCAATTTATGCTTCGGTGGTCTCGATAAGGTGAGAAATCTTCTTCACCTTACCCTGAGTCTGGGGATTGTTCGGCTGAACTGAAATGTCGCCGATTTTCTTAAGACCAAGTGCGTGGGCGGTAGCAATCTGATCTTTCTTTGAACCGATAAGGCTTTTAACGAGCTTTACCTTAATGTCTGCCATCTTGAACGCCCTCCTTAACCTAAGATTTCTTTTGCAGTCTTACCGCGGATCTCAGCAACTTCTTCAGCGCTGCGAAGTCTTGCAAGACCGTCGATTGTAGCTCTTACTACGTTACAGGGATTGTTTGAACGAAGAGCCTTTGTACGGATATCCTTGATACCTACAGTTTCAACAACGGCACGAACGGGGCCGCCTGCGATAACTCCGGTACCGGGTGCTGCAGGCTTAAGAAGAACTACGCCTGCGCCGAACTTACCGATGATTTCGTGGGGAATTGTTGTACCCTTGAGAGAAACCTTGATGAGGTTCTTCTTAGCGTCTTCAATACCCTTACGGATAGCGTCGGGAACTTCGCCTGACTTGCCAAGACCGAAGCCAACGATGCCGTTACCGTCACCAACAACTACAAGAGCTGCGAACTTGAAGATTCGACCACCCTTAACAGTCTTTGATACACGGTTAATGGCAACAACGCGTTCTGTAAGTTCGTAAGCTGATGCATCAATTTTAGTCATAATCAATTTCCTCCTCTTAGAACTTCAGGCCGCCGGCACGAGCGCCTTCTGCAAGCTCCTGTACACGACCGTGATAAATGTAACCTGCTCTGTCAAATACGCATTCTTCAATGCCCTTTTCTAAAGCACGCTTTGCTAATGTTTCGCCCACCTTGTGAGCTGCTTCCTTGTTACCGCCGTACTCTGTAAATTCCTTCTCTACAGTTGATGCTGCTGCGAGTGTAACACCTGCAACGTCATCGATTAACTGAGCGTAGATGTGGCTGAGTGAACGGTAAACATTAAGACGGGGACATGCAGCAGTACCTGTGATCTTTGCACGTACTCTCTTCTGTCTCTTCTGTCTTGCTTTATTGCTATCTTGTCTGCTAACCATTTGAATGTCACTCCTTTACCAATCTTATTTACCCTTACCGGCTTTACCTTCTTTGCGGCGGATATATTCGTCAACATACTTGATACCCTTGCCCTTATAAGGTTCGGGGGGTCTCTTTTCACGAACTTCTGCTGCAAACTGGCCTACAACCTGCTTATCGGCACCGCTGATGATTATTTTGTTGGGAGCGGGAACATCAACTGTGATTCCTTCGGGAGGAGTCATAAGGATATCGTGTGAGAAGCCGATCTTCATGAAGAGGTCGTTGCCCTTCTTTTCAGCTCTGTAACCGATACCGTTGATTTCGAGTTCCTTCTTGTAACCGTTAGCTACGCCTTCAACCATGTTGGCGATAAGTGTACGGGTAAGACCGTGAAGTGATCTGTTTTCTTTCTGATCGTTGGGGCGTGTAACTGTGATTACGTTGCCCTCCATAGCGATAGCCATATCGCTGTGCATAGTCTTTGTAAGGGTGCCCTTGGGGCCCTTAGCAGTAACTGTGCTGCCGTTGATTGTAACCTCAACGCCGGCAGGAACAGTAATGGGAGCTCTACCTATTCTTGACATACCATTACCTCCTTACCATACGAATGCAAGAACTTCACCGCCGACATTTGCCTTGCGTGCGTCCTTGTCAGTCATAATACCCTTGGGAGTTGAGAGGATTGCGATACCGAGACCCTTCATTACCTTGGGCATATCTTCAACGTTTGTGTAAATTCTGAGACCGGGCTTTGATACTCTTCTGAGACCTGTGATAACCGGGCTCTTATTGGGGCCGTACTTAAGCTGTACGTCCATGATACCCTGCTTACCGTCTTCTTCAACGGTGAAGCTCTTGATGTATCCTTCATCAACAAGAATCTGAGCAATTGCCTTCTTCATGTTGGATGCAGGAATTTTAACTGAATCGTGTTTTGCTGAGTTTGCATTACGGATTCTTGTAAGCATATCAGCTATTGCGTCTGTTACTTGCATTATTCCTTTACCTCCTATTTAATCTGCAATTGCTTACCAGCTTGCTTTCTTAACGCCGGGGATCTGACCTGCGTGTGCTAATTCTCTGAAGCAGATACGGCATACACCGTACTTGCGGAGATAAGCGTGAGGTCTGCCGCAGATCTTACATCTGTTGTAAGCTCTGGTTGAGAACTTTGCAGCTCTCTGCTGTTTAACTTTCATAGAAGTCTTTGCCATTTCAACTTACCTCCTTAATTATTTCTCGAAGGGAGCGCCCATAAGTGTGAGGAGCTCTCTTGATTCTTCGTCGGTCTTTGCTGTTGTTACGAAACAGATGTCCATACCGCGAACCTTGTCGATCTTATCGTAATCGATTTCAGGGAAAATAAGCTGTTCCTTGATACCGATTGAGTAGTTACCTCTGCCGTCGAATGAGTTGGGGTTGATACCTCTGAAGTCACGAACTCTGGGGAGTGCGAGATTGAAGAATCTGTCAACGAACTCATACATCTTTTCGCCGCGGAGAGTAACCTTAACGCCGATTACCATGCCTTCACGAAGCTTGAAGTTAGCAACTGATTTCTTTGCCTTACAGAGAACGGGCTGCTGACCTGTGATCTGTCTGATATCTGCAACGATAGCATCGAGAACCTTTGAGTTGTCTCTTGCTTCGCCGCAAGCAACGTTGATAACTACCTTATCAAGCTTAGGGATTTGCATAACGCTTTTGTAACCGAACTTCTTCATCAACTGAGGTGCAACCTCATTGACGTAAGCTTCTTTTAATCTTGCCATTGTCATGTTCCTCCCTTAATTATTCAAACTTTGCGCCGCAGCCGTCTTTTTTGCATACGCGCATCTTCTTGCCGTTTTCAACGACATGACCGATTCTGGTGGGTCTGCCGCACTTGGGGCAAACGAGCTGAACCTTGCAAGCGTAAAGAGCTGCTTCAGCTTCGATGATGCCGCCCTGCTCGCCCATCTTACGGGGCTTAACGTGCTTCTTGACAACATTTACCTTTTCAACGATAACCTTGCCTTCCTTGGGGCTGACCTGCATTACCTTACCTCTTGCGCCACGATCTTTACCGTTGATAACAACAACTGTGTCGCCTGTTTTAACATGAACTTTACTCATCGTGACACCTCCTTAAAGTACTTCGGGAGCAAGTGAGAGAATCTTGAGATAATCCTTATCACGAAGCTCTCTAGCTACCGGACCAAAGATACGTGTACCCTTGGGATTTTTATCTTCCTTGATGATTACGGCTGCATTTTCATCGAAACGGATGTATGTGCCGTCATCACGGCGAACGCCTGTTGCAGTACGTACAACTACTGCCTTAACAACGTCGCCCTTCTTTACGATTCCGCCGGGTGCTGCTTTCTTAACAGAAGCAACAATGACGTCACCGATATTAGCATATCTTCTACCTGTGCCGCCGAGAACACGAATGCACATAATTTCTTTAGCACCTGTGTTATCAGCAACTTTAAGATAAGTCTGCTGCTGAATCATTGTGTTTGGCCTCCTTTAGCTGCACCAATTATTTGGCTTTTTCGATAATTTCTACAACACGCCATCTCTTATCCTTTGAAAGAGGGCGGGTTTCCATAATAAGAACGCGGTCACCGATACCACACTCATTCTTCTCGTCGTGAGCCTTTACCTTAACGGTACGGTTAACGATTTTGTTGTAGAGGGGATGTCTAACCTTATCCTTGATTGTAACAACTACAGTTTTGTCCATCTTATCGCTGGATACGATGCCTACCTGAGTCTTTCTGAGATTTCTTTCGCTCATTGTTCAGTCCTCCCTTTCTTAGGATTCTGCGCCGTGAAGCTCGATATCGCGCTGAACAGTCTTAATTCTTGCGATATCCTTCTTAACAGCACTGATTCTCATGGGGTTATCAAGCTGGTTAACAGCCTGCTGGAAGCGAAGGTTGAAAAGCTCCTTCTTGAGCTCAGCGAGCTTTGCGTCCATCTCTGCGGCGGACAGTTTTCTGATTTCACTTGCTTTCATTACTGTTCACCACCCTTTTCTGCTTCTTGTTCTGCTTTAGTAACGAATTTGCACTTGATGGGGAGCTTCATAGCTGCAAGACGCATGGCCTCACGAGCTACAGCTTCATCAACGCCCTTGATTTCGAACATAACTCTGCCCGGCTTAACAACTGCTACCCAATATTCGGGTGAACCCTTACCGGAACCCATTCGGGTTTCAGCAGGCTTCTGAGTGATAGGCTTGTCGGGGAAAATCTTGATCCAAACCTGACCGCCACGCTTGATGTAACGAGTCATAGCGATACGGGCTGCTTCGATCTGTCTTGAAGTGATCCATGAAGGCTCAAGAGCTACAAGACCGTAATCACCGTAGGTTACCATGTTGCCCTTATGAGCAGCGCCCTTAAGACGGCCACGCTGAACCTTACGTCTTTTAACACGCTTAGGTAATAACATTATTTAGCTCCTCCTTCTCTGTTTTCCTTGCGGGGTCTGCGACGAGCGGGTCTTTCACGCTTCTCGTTGTTGGAAACCTGAAGAACTTCGCCTGTGTAGATCCATACTTTTACGCCGATACGGCCGTAAGTTGTCTTTGCTTCTGCGAAACCGTAGTCAATGTCTGCACGGATTGTCTGAAGGGGAATTGTACCCTCCTTGTAAGTTTCGCTTCTTGCGATTTCAGCACCGCCGAGACGGCCTGATACCTGGCACTTGATACCTCTTGCGCCAAGCTTCATTGCACGGCCGATAGCCTGCTTGAGAGCACGACGGAAGGAAATTCTTCTTTCGAGCTGTGAAGCAATGCTTTCAGCTACGAGCTGAGCATTTACGTCAGGGTTCTTAACTTCGATGATGTTGAGAGAAACCTCTTTGCCGAGCTTCTTCTCAAGAGTAGCCTTAAGCTTCTCGATTTCTGCGCCGCCGCGGCCGATTACCATACCGGGCTTTGCAACGTGAATGTTGATACGAACACGCTTAGCTGTTCTTTCAATTTCAACCTTGGGTACTCCTGCAGGAGCAAGGGTTTCAAGGAGATATTCACGAAGTTCATAGTCTTCTACGAGGGTATCGCCGAATTCGTTCTTCTTTGCATACCAACGTGATTCCCAGTCTTTGATTACACCGATACGAAGACCGGTGGGATTAATTTTCTGGCCCATGTTTAACCTCCTCCTTAATTATTCTGCTTCCTTGAGTACAAGGGTGATATGAGATGTCTTCTTGTTGATACGGAATGCTCTGCCCTGAGCTCTGGGTCTGATTCTCTTGAGTGTGGGGCCCTGACCTACGTAGCACTCTGCTACATAGAGTCTTGAAACGTCCATATCCTTGTTTTCTGCATTAGCCATTGCTGACTTTAAAAGCTTTGCAACAACCTCACACGCAGCCTTAGGCGTGTATTTAAGGATTGCCATTGCTTTTTCTGCATCCTGATTACGGATAAGGTCAAGAACGATCTTTACCTTACGCGGTGCGATACGCACGAAAGTAACTTTTGCTGTTGCTTCCATTTTAATACACTCCTTTCGACTTATTTACCGTTGTTTGATGTCTTTGAACCGGCGTGACCTCTGTAGGTTCTTGTCGGTGCAAATTCGCCGAGCTTGTGACCGATCATATCTTCTGTTACATAAACGGGAACGTGCTTACGACCGTCATGAACTGCGAAGGTGTGGCCAACGAATTCGGGGAATATTGTGGAGCTGCGGCTCCATGTCTTAAGAACGATTTTCTCGCCCTTTTCGTTCATTTTAATTACTCTGTCATACAGCTTAGGCTGTACATAGTAACCTTTTTTAGTACTTCTGCTCATTATTCTTAGCTCCTTTCAGACTTATTTGTCGTTGCGACGCTTAACAATAAGCTTGTCAGAACGGTTCTTCTTAGCACGAGTCTTGTAGCCAAGAGCAGGCTTGCCCCAAGGAGTAACAGGACCGGGACGACCGATGGGTGACTTACCTTCACCACCACCGTGGGGGTGATCGCAGGGGTTCATAACTGAACCGCGGACTGTAGGTCTGATACCCATGTGACGTGTACGACCGGCCTTACCGATCTTAACGTTTTCGTGGTCTTCGTTACCAACAACGCCTACTGTAGCCATGCAGCCTTCGGGAACCTTACGAAGTTCGCCTGAGGGAAGTCTGAGAAGAGCGTAGCCGCCTTCCTTAGCCATAAGCTGAGCTGCGTTACCTGCTGCTCTTGCAAGCTGACCGCCTCTGCCGGGGTAAAGCTCAACGTTGTGGATGAATGTACCTGTGGGGATGTTTGTGAGAGGAAGAGCATTACCTGCCTTGATGTCTGCTGCAGGACCTGCTTCAACTACGTCGCCAACCTTGAGTCCCTGAGGAGCAATGATGTATCTCTTCTCGCCGTCTTCATACTGAAGAAGAGCGATGTGAGCTGATCTGTTGGGATCGTATTCGATAGTAGCTACTGTAGCCTTAACATCGAACTTATCTCTCTTGAAATCGATGATACGATACTTTCTTCTGTTTCCGCCGCCTCTGTGACGTACGGTGATGCGACCGTAGCTGTTACGACCGCTCTTTTTGTTGAGAGGAGCAAGAAGGCTCTTCTCGGGACCGCACTTTGAAAGTGCTGAATAGTCTGTAACTGACATATTACGTGTGCCGTTTGTTACAGGCTTTAATACACGAATTGACATTTTGTTCACACTCCTAATTGGTTTAGCGTAGGATTGTCTAACCTACATACGTTTCCATTGGGATTTGAAGTTTTTAATTAAGGATTAAAGAAGTCCGTCGAAGAAGTCGATTGTCTTTGAATCTTCGGTAAGTGTTACGATTGCTTTCTTCCATGAGGGAGTGTAGCCTTCGTAGCGACCGTATCTTCTGAGGTGACCCTTTACGTTCATGGTGTTAACCTTCTGAACCTTTACGCCGAATGCTTCTTCAACTGCTGCAGCGATTTCGGCCTTGTTTGCATCCTTAGCAACCTTGAAGGTGTACTTTTTGAATGCTGTACCCATCATTGATTCTTCTGTGATGATAGGCTTGAGGATGATATCATGTGCTACTCTTTTCATTATGCATAAACCTCCTCAATCTTTGCAACTGCATCCTTGAGAACAACGAGGCTGTTGCAGTTAAGAATATCATATACATTAAGTGTGTTTACGAGTGTTGTCTTAACACCTGCAATGTTTCTTGCACTTCTGTAGATGACGTCGTCTTTTTCAGGAAGAACGAGAAGTGTCTTCTTACCAACCTCGAGAGCTGAAAGAACCTTAACAACTTCCTTTGTCTTGATTGCTTCAAGCTTAAGATCATCGAGAACGATGAGCTCTTCAGCTGCAACCTTTGAAGAAAGGGCAGACTTCATAGCAAGTCTTCTTACCTTCTTGTTTATTGAGAAGCCATAGTCGCGAGGCTTGGGACCGTGTGAGATACCGCCGTGATACCACTGAGGTGATCTTGTTGAGCCCTGTCTTGCACGACCTGTGCCCTTCTGGCGCCAAGGCTTCTTACCGCCGCCGCTTACTTCTGCACGTGTCAGGGTTGACTGTGTGCCCTGACGCTGGTTTGCAAGATAGTTGACAACTACAAGATGCATAGCTGATGTGTTCGGTTCGATACCGAAGATGCCGTCAGCAAGGTCAATATCTGAAACCTTTTTTCCGTTTACGTCGAATACTGATACGTTAGGCATTTAACTTGGCTCCTTTCTTACGCTTTTTTTACGCTGTTTACTACCATTACGATGCCCTTCTTGGGACCGGGGATTGCGCCCTTGATAGCGATGAGGTTGTTTTCTGCATCAACCTTAACAACGTCGAGATTCTGGATTGTAACTCTTTCACAGCCGAGGTGACCTGCCATCTTCTTTCCTTTGAAGATACGGGCGGGGTCGATAACACCGAGTGAACCGGCGTGTCTTGCAACGGGACCGGTACCGTGTGTTTCCTTAAGTCTTGAGAAGTTCCATCTCTTGATTACGCCTGCTGTTCCCTTACCCTTGCTTGTGCCGACTACGTCTACCTTTTCGCCTGCTGCAAAGATGTCTGCCTTGATGATGTCGCCAACGTTGAGAGTGCTGTCATCTTCAAGTCTGAATTCCTTAAGAATCTTCTTGGGAGCAACGTTTGCCTTGTCGAAGTGACCCTTCTCAGGCTTGTTTGTTCTTGTTACCTTCTTGTCCTCGAAGCCAAGCTGAACAGCTGCATAGCCGTCGTTTTCAACTGTCTTCTTCTGAACAACTGCGCAAGGACCAAGTTCTACGACTGTTACGGGAATTACCTTACCCTTTTCGTCGAAAACCTGTGTCATGCCGACTTTTCTGCCGATAAGACCTTTTTTCATTTTGTTATCCTCCTAATTGGTTATTGGTTGCCGTCCGGCAACATGACCTGTGTCCGTCTTTTGCTGAATCGGGTATAGAAATCAGTTTTTATCTCTTGATTTCGATTTCAACGCTAGCCGGAATCTCAAGATTTGTCAGAGCCTCTACGGTCTTGGGTGTAGGTCTGATGATATCAATGAGTCTCTTGTGAGTTCTCTGTTCAAACTGTTCGCGGCTGTCCTTATACTTGTGAACAGCACGAAGGATTGTAACTACTTCCTTTTCTGTGGGAAGAGGGATGGGACCTGAAACAGTAGCGTTTGTTCTCTTTGCTGCTTCAACGATCATCTCTGCTGCCTTGTCAACAAGGTTGTGGTCGTAACCCTTGAGTCTGATACGAATCTTTTCCTTTACTGCCATTTTGTTTGCCTCCTAATTAAGAATTAGTAGGGCGGTGCGTTTTTCTCTACTCGCCCGGGTGTTTACACATTCCCCATTTAAAAACCGGAAACGTGATATTTCCGGTCGAAGCTTTGAAAAAAGCACAGTTCACCCCTATACGCCGTTTAAGTCCGAGGCGCAGAATCCCCCTAAGGAGAAGCACCCGACACTTAACGCAAGATAACAGCGTTAAAGATGAAATATAGATCGCCCGGTTTTAAATCGGACATACTCCGCGGAAATTTCCCGCCTCTGAGGACGGCCACCTCCCGCATCATCGCATATCTTAGAAGTTATGTAAAGACACAGTTATACCCAAACCCGCTTTACATGCCTGATAATAATAACATATAGTTTGGTAAATGTCAACGATTTTTCCAAAAAAAGTTTGTGAAAAATGCAAGAATTTTTTGAGGCTTTTTTCTACACTAATCCTTGTGTTTTTTCGTGTTTTTGACACAAAATATAGAGCGAACGCCCGAAGGAGTGGATTTTAAAACCGACAGTTTTCCTGTTCAGACGGTAAAAGTGTATTTTCTTGAAAATTTGCGAGCGCGAGAGGCGGCACCCTCCCGGAATCAAAGATTCCGGCGCCGCTCTGCGAGCGACGGACAGCCGCAGACTGTCCGGGTGCCGTGGGCTGCCTCCTGCACAGCCTGAAAACAAACCGCAAAAAGCCACAAAAAAAAAAGACATATATATAATAGTATAGAAAAAACGGCCCCGAAGGACCGCTTCTGAATCATCTTTTTCTGAATATATATCCCCTTTCTGCCGTCATATTAACACACGGCAGACAAAAAGTCTACCAATTTAAGTTTAAACTTTAGCAACCACAGGTTGCATCACCTTAATTAAAAGAAAAAAAAGCCGGCAAAGCTATCTCTGCCGACTCAGTATTCAGTTCTGCGGCGCAAAGTAATTTTCAACGGCATAGCCGAAGCCTTCCTTAAGAAATCCTCTTGCCTGCTTTGCAACATTTGTCCAATGAAGAATATCAAAAGCGTGGAAGCAACCCTCATACTCCTCGAACATTACCTCGTTGCCTGCATTTTTCAGATTTTCAACATATATCACCGTTTCATCATAGAATGGCTCTATCGTTCCCACAAAGGTGAGTGTCGGAGGTAACGCAGAATAATCGGTTTCACGGGCGGGTGAAGCATATTTATGTACATTATCCGTTCCGTAATCCTCACCGAGATAAAGCTTCCAGGCATTTTCATTGGATTTTGAATTCCACGTAGGTGCATCGTTATTCTGTGACGACGGTGTAATCATACGGTCATCAAGCATAGGATAAAGAGGCATCTGGAATGCTATATTGACATCGCCCGTATCTCTCGCCTTAAGCGTAACCGCTGCACAAAGGTTTCCTCCGGCGCTGTTACCACCCACAAAAAGCTGATCTGTATTGATACCGTACTCTGCGGCATTATCCTTCATCCACAGAAGACTGTCGTAGCAATCATTAAAGGCCGCAGGATAAGGTACATTGGTGGAATTCGTATAATCGGGAGCAATGATAACACAAGGGCTTACCGACATAAAATCTTTTATAAATGAATGATCCTGCTCGGGCATACCCATTGCAAAACCTCCGCCGTGAATCCACAGAAGACCGGGAACGTTTTCATACTCCCCTTCCGGAGTATATATGCACAATCTGATTCTGCCCGTATCAGTTTCAATGTATTCCTCTTCAAAATTCACACTTTGCACAAGGTTGATTCCCTCCATAAAGGTGTCCATAACAAGGTTTCCTAATCTGAAGATTTTTTCATCAAACTGAGGAATCAGAATACGGTTAAGGTTACCTATCAGCCTAAGCTCTCTTACAATTTCACTTGTTCTTACATTCCATATTCCGTTTTCGACCCTTTTGCTTCCGTCATAAGCCGATGTAGTTATAGGCAAGAAAACAAAAAGCACACAAAGAAACATAGCAACAGCCTTTTTGATTTTTCTGCCGATGCCTTGCTTCTTTTTATTTTCCTTATGATTTTCAGGTGTATCGTGTATAAGCTCAACCGTAATATCTTGTATTTTTCTGCTTCTTTTCGATGTTCTTTTCATTTTCTCACCTCTTTTCTGATTTATACTAATAAATATATCATATTTCACGGGATTTCAAAACCTGAAAATACAAATTCTAACAAAATTTAATTTTTATGCTCACATACAACCCTCATTGTCTCAAAAAGTTCTGCTTCCTCACTCGGCGGACTGCCCCTTCCCGCTTCAGCAAGCTTCCCACGCCCTGACTACCGACTACTGACTACTGACTACTAAAAAATCCCCCCGATATCTCGGGGGGATTTTTGATAGAGAAATTACTCAGCGTCGGGAGCGTAGAGATCCTTGAGCTTGAGAAGGTGTGCGTATCTTTCCTTAGCAACCTTTTCACTCTTAGCAAAGAGTGTTTCTGCTCTGCCGGGGAATTCACGCATAAGTCTTGTATAACGAGCCTCATTCTTGATGAATGCCTGATAATCAGCATTGGGCTCCTTGCAGTCAAGTGTGAAGGGATTCTTGCCTTCTGCCTTGAGAGCAGGATTGTAACGGAAGATGTTCCAGTAACCGCATTCAACAGCCTTCTTCATTTCAGCCTGGCAATTTACCATACCGCCCTTGATTGAGTGCATTTCACAGGGTGAGTAGCCGATGATGAGTGAGGGACCGGGATATGCTTCTGCTTCCTGGATTGCCTTGAGAGTCTGAGCCATATTAGCACCCATAGCGATCTGTGCAACGTATACATAGCCGTAGCTCATAGCGATTTCTGCAAGGCTCTTCTTATTGATTTCCTTACCTGCAGCTGCAAACTGTGCAACCTGACCGATGTTGGAAGCCTTTGAAGCCTGACCGCCGGTGTTGGAGTAAACCTCTGTATCGAATACGAATACGTTTACATCCTCGCCTGAAGCAAGTACGTGATCAAGACCGCCGTAACCGATATCGTATGCCCAACCGTCGCCGCCGAAGATCCATACGGACTTCTTAGCAAGGTATTCACTGTTAGCAAGTACATCCTTGCAAAGGTCGCAGTTTGCGCCTGCTGCTTCGATAGCTGCAGTAAGAGCCTTAGCCGCCTCTGCATTCTTAGCACCGTCAGCGAGAGTTGCAAGATATTCTTCACCTGCAGCCTTAACCTCAGCTGCACAGCACTCGGATTCAAGCATACCCTTAACGTCGTCGATGAGTCTGTCTCTGATAGCCTTCTGGCCGTAGTACATGCCGAGACCGTGCTCTGCGTTATCCTCGAAGAGTGAGTTTGCCCAAGCAGGACCGTGACCGTCCTTATTAACGGTGTAGGGTGATGTTGCTGCGGGACCGCCCCAGATTGATGAACAGCCTGTAGCGTTGGAGATGTACATTCTGTCACCGAAGAGCTGAGTTACGAGACGAGCGTAAGCTGTTTCTGCACAACCTGCGCATGAGCCTGAGAACTCGAGGAGAGGCTTCTTGTACTGGCTGGAAACAACGTTCATAACTGCAGTTGTTTCGGGCTTTTCTGTTACATTGGCTACGCAGTAATCAAATACGGGCTGCTCTGCGAGCTGTGATTCCTTGGAAACCATCTTGAGTGACTTTGTGGGACATACGCCGATACATACGCCGCAACCCATACAGTCCATGGGAGATACTGCAAGAGTATATTTGTAGTTTGTCTTAACAACGGGCTTCTCGCAAACCTTCATGTTAGCGGGAGCTGCTGCAACTTCCTCTTCTGTCATAGCGAAGGGACGGATTGTAGCGTGAGGACAAACATAAGCACACTGGTTACACTTTGCGCAAGTGGTGGGATCCCATTCGGGAACGAGAACTGCAACGCCTCTCTTTTCGTAAGCTGATGCACCGTGCTCGAAGGTACCGTCAGCGTGATCAGCGAATGCTGAAACGGGAAGTGAGTAACCGCCCATTACGCCTACAGGCTTAAGGATTGTGTCAACCATCTTAACGAGCTTCTCTGCACCCTCTGAAGCGGGAGCTGCTGCGCCGTCAACTGCTTCTGCCCATGAAGCGGGAACCTCTACCTTATGGTAAGCGGTAGCACCTGCATCAATAGCGTTGTGGTTAGCATCAACGATATCCTGACCCTTCTTTGAGTAGGACTTTGTTGCTGCATCCTTCATATACTGAATAGCTTCTGCTGAGGGCATAACATTTGCAAGAGCAAAGAATGCTGACTGAAGAACTGTGTTTGTTCTCTTGCCCATACCAACCTTTTCTGCAAGGTCGATAGCATTAACTGTGTAAAGCTGGATGTTGTTCTTTGCGATATATCTCTTAGCATCTGCATGGAGATGTGCTTCAAGCTCTTCGTCTGACCACTGGCAGTTGATGAGGTAAACACCGCCGGGCTTAACGTCGTCAACCATCTTGAAGCCCTTGTCAACGTATGAGGGGTTGTGACATGCTACGAAGTCAGCCTTGTTGATATAGTAGGGGCTCTTGATGGGCTTGTCGCCGAAACGAAGGTGAGAAATTGTGATACCGCCGGTCTTCTTTGAGTCATACTGGAAGTATGCCTGAACATACTTATCTGTATGGTCACCGATGATCTTGATTGAGTTCTTGTTAGCACCAACGGTACCGTCACCGCCGAGACCCCAGAACTTACATTCGATTGTACCCTCTGCTGCTGTGTTGGGAGCAGGAACCTCTTCGAGTGAAAGGTTGGTAAGGTCGTCAACGATACCGATTGTGAACTGAGCCTTGGGCTCATCCTTAGCGAGCTCTGTGTATACAGCGAATACGCTTGAGGGAGGTGTATCCTTTGAACCGAGACCGTAACGGCCGCCGATTACCTTGATACCTGTTCTGCCTGCAGTTGCAAGAGCAGTAACAACATCAAGATAGAGGGGCTCACCGAGTGCGCCGGGCTCCTTTGTTCTGTCGAGAACAGCAATCTTCTTAACTGTTTCGGGAATAGCTGCGAGAAGGTGCTTAGCTGAGAAGGGTCTGTAAAGACGAACCTTGATAAGACCAACCTTTTCGCCTGCTGCTGTGAGGTAATCAACAACCTCTTCTGCAACGTCGTTGAATGAACCCATAGCTACGATAACTCTTTCAGCGTCGGGAGCACCGTAGTAGTTGAAGAGCTGATAATCTGTACCGAGCTTAGCGTTAACCTTGCCCATGTATTCTTCAACGATAGCGGGAACTGCATCGTAGTACTTGTTACATGCTTCTCTGTTCTGGAAGAAGATGTCGTCGTTTTCGTGTGAACCGCGCATTACGGGACGCTCGGGGTTGAGAGCTCTCTTACGGAAAGCTTCAACAGCATCCATATCGCACATTTCCTTGAGATCCTCGAAATCCCATACTTCAATTTTCTGAAGCTCGTGAGATGTACGGAAGCCGTCAAAGAAGTTGAGGAAGGGAACACGGCTCTTGATTGATGCAAGATGAGCAACAGCGCCGAGGTCCATAACTTCCTGTGTATTTGTTTCAGCGAGCATTGCGAAACCTGTCTGACGGCAGGCATAAACGTCGGAATGGTCACCGAAGATGTTAAGAGCGTGTGATGCTACACAACGTGCTGATACATGGAAAAGGCAGGGAAGAGGCTCACCGGCGATTTTGTACATGTTGGGGGTCATAAGAAGAAGACCCTGTGAAGCTGTGTAGGTTGTTGTGAGAGCACCTGCTGCGAGTGAGCCGTGAACTGTACCTGCTGCACCTGCTTCTGACTGCATTTCAACAACGTTTACCTTTGTGCCGAAAATGTTTTTGAGACCCTGTGCAGACCACTGGTCAACATAGTCAGCCATGGGGCTGGACGGAGTGATGGGATAGATACCTGCTACTTCTGTAAACGCATAGGATACGTGAGCAGCGGCATTGTTACCGTCCATGGTTTTCATTTTTCTTGCCATTGGATTTGTCCTCCTGATATTTTTATTTTTCAAATAATAATTTGCAAAAGAAATTACCACATAGTATTCTAACACTTTATTTTCAACTTGTAAATAGATAAAGAGCAAAAAAGTTTACCATTAAAGGTAAAATAGCGAAACTTCATAGTATCTCACAAAAAAAACAAACTACTGACAGCGGAAATATATACTTAACATTATTTACATTTTCTTAATTCCATATTGAAATTAAACTATAAACATGTTATTATACTTTTGTGGAACAAATTCATGAAAACGGAGGTAAAAAATATGAAAAAAGTAATATCCCTTTTACTGACACTTCTTCTTGCTCTGTCCGTAATTTCGCCTGCCGTTCTGGCTGCCGACTACGATGAGCACCCCACAATCTATGTTACCGGCGCACAGACAAACGATATCTATAGTGCCGACGGTGAGCTTGTATCTGATTTTGACATCGATCTTGAAGCCGTACTCGAAGAAAAGGGTATGGGACTTCTCAAGGAATTTGCTCTCGGTATGCTTACAGACGATTATAAACAGTGGGCAAGCGACTTCCACGACGTTGTTGTGGATATCTACGGCAACTCCGCCCTTGATAAAAACGGTGAGGCTTCAAACGGCTCACATCCCGCAAAGCACTCCTCAACTGTTGACGTTGAAGAAAAAACAGAGGGCTACAAAATGTGGGACTACCGCTTCTGGTACGACTGGCGTCTTGATCCCCTTGTAACCGGTAATGAGCTCAGAGCTTACATTGACAGAGTTCTTGAAGCAACCGGCGAAACCAAGGTGAATCTCGCAGGCCGTTGCTACGGTGCAAACGTTATTGCCGCTTACGTTGCAACAAACAAAGAACACGCACAGGCACATGTTGACGACATTTCCTACTATGCACCCTCCATCGACGGTATCGACTTTATGACAGCTCTTTTCACCGGCGATATTTATCTTGACCCCGATGCAGTAAACAACTTTGCCGATTGGTACATCGAAAACGAAAATCTTATTGAAGACGATGCTCTTGCAGCTCTCATTATGACCCTTATTGAGCTTTTCAATCAGGTTGAGGTGCTCGGCTTTACTGCAGATGCCATTGACCTTCTTGTTGACCGCATCAAAACAGACCTTCTGCCGCCCATCCTCAGAGACACCTTCGCCTCCTGGCCTTCATACTGGGCTATGGTAACTCAGGGTAATCTCGAAAAGGCTATCAGCTTCATTTTCGGCGGTGTTGAGGAAGAATACAGCAGCTTCATCACAAAGGTACGCACATATTACGATACAGTACAGAAGGACCATAACGCTACCGTTCTCGAAATGAGAGAAAGAGGCGTACGCTACAACATTTTCGCAAAGTACAACTTCCCCGACTATCCCCTTTACGAGGGTGCCGCAGTGCAGGGCGACGGTGATACGTCTATCCCCCGTCAGACCTTCGGCGCAACCGCAGCAGATTACGGCAAGGTGCTCAGCAAGAACTACATCGACTCAATATCCGCAGAAAACCTGAAGTATCTCTCTCCCGACCACAAAATCGATGCATCCACCTGTCTTCTTCCCGAGAATACCTGGTTTATCAAAAATCTTCACCACGATCATTGGGGCTCAATTGAGGACGTAAGCCTTGTAATTATGAACAACGATTACAACGTTTCCGACCAGGACGTATTCCCTCAGTATATGGACAACAATAACAATATGGCAGAGGTAACCCCCGACGAGGATTTTGACAAGCCTGATGACAATGCTCTTGCAAGCCTTATGCGCTTCATTACAGCACTTCTCAACTTCTTCGCAAAGCTCTTCAGAGGCGAAATCAGCTTCGGCTCCGACAAATAAAAATCACACAACACAAGCAGCTGTGAGACTGACTCACGGCTGCTTTCTTATGTTGAGCGAATAAGTTATTATTTTTCTGTTTTTTGAAGTGTTTGTTTAAAAAAAGTTCATATCTTTATGTTTTTACTATGTTAAAGTATTACTACAGATATATCCAAAGGAGGAAAAGATATGAATCTTCAGAAACTTATTGACAAAAAAGACGCTGCTGCAAAATATATGATTGATGAAATCACATATATCTGCAACACCTTTGAAAAGCGCGGCCCCGGATCTAAGGGTGAGCATCAGGCTTGCGAATATGCCGCTGAGCAGATGAAAGAATACGGTTGCGACCGTGTATATGTTGAGGAATTCAAGGAAAACCCCGGTTCCTTCTACGGCTGGATTTACTTTACCATCACCTGCTGCTTCCTTGCTCTTGCCGCATACTTCTTTATGCCCGTCCTTTCAATCGTATTCATCGCACTCGGTCTTCTTCTGTGCGTACTTCAGTTCGGTCTTTACAAAAAGACTGTTGATAAGTTCTTTAAAGAAGAAACCGGTCACAACGCTGCAGGCTTCAAGAAGCCCACAGGCGAAGTAAAGCGCAGAATCATCTTCAACGGTCATCCCGACGCTGCATGGGAGTGGCCTGTAAAGTATAAGCTTAAGTATGTAGGCTTTGATGCTCATATGATCATCTGCTTCATCGGTGCTTTCTACACACTCGGCATTGCTATCGCAAAGCTTGCAGGTGCTTTCGCAGAAAACGAGGCTCTTGCAAAAACACTCGGCCTTGTGACTCTTGTATTTGCACCCTTCTGGTTCGGTCTCTACTTTATGTGGAACAAAAAGAGAGTTGTTGACGGCGCAAACGACAACCTTACAGGCTGTTACATGGGTATGGCAATTCTTAAAATGCTCAAGGATGAAGGCATTGAATTTGAAAACACAGAGGTAGGCGTTGTTCTTACCGGTTCAGAGGAAGCCGGACTTCGCGGTGCAAAGGCATGGGCAGGCAAGCATCACGATGAATTCAACGATGTTCCCACCTTTGTATTCTCATACGATACAATTGCTCAGTCAGAGCAGCTTATGGTTAACTACCGTGACCTTAACAGCACAGTTAAGGTTGACAAGGATGTTTCCGACCTCTTTATGGAAGCTTGCGCTGCACTTGATATTCCCTGCAAGAAGGGCTTTGTTCCTCCTCTCGGCGGTGCTACAGACTCAGCAGCGTTTGCTCAGGCAGGTATGCGTGCAACAGGTGTTACAGCTCTTAACCACGCTCTCCCCGATTTCTATCACACAAGACTTGACACTCCCGATGCTCTTAATGCAGACTGTCTTGCGAAGTGCTTCGCAGCAAGTGTAAAGGCTCTTGAAATGTTTGACAACGGCGCAAAGCAGTAATCTTTTTTACAGTTTAAAAGGATGCGACTTCACAGGTCGTGTCCTTTTTTATATACAAAAATAACGGCACCTCATAATGAAGTGCCGCCGTCAGCTGCTTTTTATCAATAATAAAACTCTCCCATTCCCATAAAGAAAGCAAAGCCGAATACAAAAATGAAATAGATAACCAAAAATACTGCCGATGCTATCCATGAAGCAATTGCCCATTTGAGGGCCGCCTTTGCTTTTATAGGCTTTTTATCCTTTTCAACAAAATAGAGCACAAGACCCAGAATAGGAATAAAGAAGGAAAGAACATTCAGTGCCGTATCAGGCTTATCCTCTTCAACGCTCGGCGGATAACCGTAGGGTGCACCGTAGCCATACTGAGGAGGCGGTGTCTGCTGTGAATAGCCGTAATATGGCGGCTGTGTGTACTGAGGCGGTTGAGCGTACTGAGGCTGAGCATACTGAGGAGCTTCCTGCTGAGCGCCTGCTTCCTGCTTGCTTGTAAGAGGAGGCATTTCTGCTCCGCAGCGGTCGCAAAGTCTGTATCTGTCATCGACATTGTTTGAGCATTTAGGACAAATCATATTTTTCATTCCTTTCGTTACATAATTACATTTACATTATATTTATCTGAAAGCAAATTGTCAATCCTCAGGAATTTCCACATCAACTCGTCTGTCACGGAAGTAGAACTCTCTGTCTCTTTCGCCGATTGGTCTGAGCACTCTGCAGGGGTTTCCTACAGCAACCACATTCGCAGGAATATCCTTTGTTACAACACTTCCCGCACCGATGACCGTATTCTCTCCGATCGTAACGCCGGGAAGCACAACGGAGTTTGCACCTATCCACACATTTCTGCCGATATGAACAGGCATATTATACTGCATCTGAAGATCTCTGAGATGAACCTCTATAGGATGACCTGCAGTTGCAACGGTGACATTCGGTCCGAACATAACCTTGTCACCCACATAAATATGTGTATCGTCAACAAGGGTAAGGTTGAAATTTGCATATACGTAATCACCGAAATGCACGTGAGCCCCTGCCCAGTTTGCATGAAACGGAGGCTCGATATAGCAGTCCTTACCTATTTCTGCAAACATTTCCTTGAGAAGAGCCTCTCTTTTTTCATACTCCGACGGACGTGTTGCATTATAGTCGTAAAGCTTTTCAAGGCATTGAGCCTGCCTTGCCATAATTTCTTCGTCACCCGGCATATACAGTCTGCCGTCGTACATACGTCTGCGGCTTTCCTCAGATGACATTTCTCTCGGGTCAATCATTTTTTCCAAAGACATAAAGGATACTCCCCGCTTTCTGCTTTTTCTTTAAGAGCATCCACTACCAGCGCCTTATCCTCCTTATATGTAACTCCGTACCATTTTTCCGAGGTAGGAAGCACTCTGACCGTTGCCTTATCCTCTTTAAGAAGATCGTCAACAACAAAGGGAAGGAAATATTCGCATTTGAGCATATTGTCTTTATTCTTTTCAAGACAGGAAGCGAAACGGTTTTCAAGCTCTTCCATCATCTCTCCCGTAAAGCCCCAGCAGTTCATTGAAACCGTAGTACCTTCAGGGATTTCTGTCCAGCTTTCGCCATCCTCGGTAAACATAATTTTTCCGTCACGCTTAGCGATCTTTGTTCTTTCAATAATTTCAGAAAGATAACCCTTTTCGTCGGTCTGACATACACCTCTTGCAACGGTGCCGTTTTCCGTAAGAGTATTTTCTATTCTGAAGCCTACCATACAGAAATCATAGCTGCCTCCGCTATTCTCAGCATTTGTCAGATAATCATAAACAAGGCGGAAGGTTTCTCTTCCGTAGTAATCATCTGCATTGATAACAGCAAAGGTACCGTCGAGCAAACCCTTGCAGGAAAGCACAGCATGACCTGTACCCCAAGGCTTTACTCTGCCCTCGGGCACGCTGAAGCCCTCAGGAAGATTATTGATATCCTGATAAGCATACTGAACCTCGATAACGCCGTCGTATTTGCCTTCTACAATAGCCTTGAAATCTTTTTCAATTTCCTTTTTTATAACAAATATTACCTTGTCAAAACCTGCCTTAGCCGCATCAAAAACCGAATAGTCAAGAATTATCTCTCCCGAAGGACCTACCGGATCAATCTGCTTAAGGCCGCCGTATCTGCTGCCCATACCTGCAGCCATAATAATAAGAGTTGCACCTTTCATAAATATTTCTCCTTTTTATTAAGCTTTCTCCTGCTACTGTTGTTCTTCTTTTTTTAAGTTAATTTAATTCTATCACTTTAACATAAAAATAGCAATTGATATTTCAATTTATGTAAAAAAAGTTAATAATGTCAAACCCCTTGACAAACAGCAATTAAAATGCTATTATACTTTTGTAAACAAACAATTAAC
>JAZPZK010000080.1:0-2022 GCA_045544675.1 Acutalibacteraceae bacterium | reverse complement strand
TGAGATTTCCTGAACGGTACCCTTGGTGATGTAGTAGCCGTTGCCGCCCTTCCAGTCGACCTCCATAATTCCGCTCTTATCGTAAACGTGAATATCGGTCTGAAGAACAAATACATTAGTGAAGTTAAGCTGCTCACCTGTTCTCTGGTCGGTGTGGTTGCTTCCCGAGTGAAGCTTGAAGTATGTGCCGGTGGTTTCGTCGTAGTTGAAGGTGCTGTAATAGCTCTTTGAGAAGTTAAGCACTGCCTTTGTGCAGCTGCCGCTTCCCGTAGCATCAGTACCTGCAAGAGCGAAGTTGAAGGCATTGACATCTCTGCCTGCGGCATAGTCTGTTCTCATGCCGTAATGCTCAAGAGCTGACGGAATCTGAGGACCCTTGAGATATGCAGTATGCTCTGTAGGATAGGTCTTCTGTCTTTCCTTGTCCCTTGCAAAAAGTCTGTCGTAGCCCTTGTTACCGTCGAAGTGGTCGGTCTTTTTGAGCTGAGGTGTGCCGAGAAGCTTGTTGCTGCCGAAGCAGAAATAAACCGCATCATAGCTCTTTGCGAAAACGGGATAATAATATCTGCAGCTTCTTACGGAGCAGACCTCGGGCACCTGGGTATAGTCGGCATATATGCCCATCATACGTGTGATGCCGCCCTCAAC
Source organism: Acutalibacteraceae bacterium (assembly GCA_045544675.1). Lineage (GTDB taxonomy): Bacteria > Bacillota > Clostridia > Oscillospirales > Acutalibacteraceae > UBA6857. The sequence goes on along the minus strand of JAZPZK010000080.1, from coordinate 1,374 downwards.
AACTATCTCATAGATAATATCAGCATCGCTGATGCCGTAGGAGGGAAGAGCCGCCTTGATGTTGCTTATCATAACCGCCATAGGTCTTTTGCCCACAGCTGCCTCGGTTATATCATAAAGACCCGTAAGCCTGTTAAGATAATTGCCCTGACCGTCAGTAATATCTTCAGCAGAAGTAACATTCTGGATTATTTCAAGTTTTTCCGTCGTTTCCTGCTGTGTTGTCTCCTCTGTTGTCTGCTGTGTTTCTTCCGTTTCGGCTTCCTTTTTTCCGCAGGCGGTGAAGCACACAAATATAAGGCATACCGCAACAAGCAGACTTATGATTCTTTTTGTTTTCATTACCGGTTCTCCTAAGATTTTTTATTTAATTTACAGTATAACATTATTTTCTTCAATTTTCAACATAATATTAAATATAAAAAAGCGGCGGAAAAATCGCCGCCGCACAGACTGTATATCAGTTATTCACATTTAAGCTCTGTAATTCTGAGAGCATTTGTGGCAAGGTCAGCATACCGTACCGTGTGACTTCTGAGAAATCCGCTGTTTTTTTCTTCAATACGAAAAAAATTCGGATAAACACCCGTTATCACGGCAGGCGCATTTTCCAGCACAACCCTTGGTCTCGATATTGAAATGCTTATATGAATATCAGGATTTTTCTTGTAAAGATTCTCTATCTGCTTTTTCACTTGTTCTACGCTCATCCTTAAGCCTCCGTTAATCAGCCGCCCCGAAGGACGGCCGACCTTTTTAGTCAAGATATTCCGACGCATCAGTGCTTCTGTTATACTGCTTTCTTACACGTACAAGCACCGAGCCGTCCTCCTGCAATGCAGTTTCAACGATACGGTATACCGTTTTTGATTTTTCAAGAGTCGCCTTATAATGCTCAACTTCCTCGAAATTAAGCTGAGTAGCTCTCTCCTTGCTGAAGCCCGAATCAGGCTTCTGCGAAAAAACAAGAGTCTGGAATATACATGCGGATTTAACACGCTTCAAGACAAACACCTCCTTTGGTACAATACATTACGGCAGAAATATCAGACCTGTATTGCAGAGAGATGTCCGGAAAAGCTAATAAAAAAGGAAACAGCTGCCGCCTTTTCCTTACCAAGATCACTCCCGTGACAGCATATTGCTGTATATGAATTATAGCATATTTTTTCAGAAAAATCACGTCACTTTTTGAAAATTTCCGAAAAAAAAGACCGCCTTAGGGCGGCACTTCATAGGGAAGTTATGCCTTAAAATCAGCAATTTTTGCGCATAACTGCGTTAAAAATGCTCGAAATCCGTCAAGGATTTCTGCGCTTTTCGCCTTGTTCTGCATCAAAACTATCTTGATTTTAAGGCGCGAAGCAGTTTTTA
>JAZPZK010000079.1:0-17571 GCA_045544675.1 Acutalibacteraceae bacterium | reverse complement strand
TGATATAGCTCAGTCGGTAGAGTGCATCCTTGGTAAGGATGAGGTCACCGGTTCAAATCCGGTTATCAGCTCCAGAAAAAAGCACTTCTTCGGAAGTGCTTTTTTTAATGAAATTCTCCTTACGGCGAGTGAAATAGCAATGCTATGAAATATGCTGTCGCATATGAAATATTTGCTTCGCAAATGTTAAGGGCGAATTTTATTTCACTTTCTGCGTTAGCAGAAAATTTCATAATCCGTCAGGATTATTTCATATCGCACAGCGATATTTCATTATAAGAAGAGCTGTTGCCATTTTAAGCTGTAAACACTAAAAACGACTTGTTTCGACAAGTCGTTTTTTCATTTGTGTCCGCAGGAGATAACTTCATTACGAGCGAAGCGAGTACTTCATTTGACAGCTTGCTGTCAACTTCATTGTCCGAAAAGTGGACACAAACGAATGAAGTTACCAGACGGTAAATGAAGTGGCAACGCCAATGAAGTGTGCCTGACGGCACAACAAAGTTGCCCTTCGGGCAAACGGATTTGACCCGCACCAGATTGTAATTTTAGATTATATGTGATATAATCAACTCGCCAAATAAGAATTTGTAGGTGAGATAATGATTATTTTAATTACAGGAGCATCGCATACAGGTAAAACGGCGCTTGCTCAAAAATTGCTTGAAAAATATAAATATCCATATCTATCGATAGACCATCTGAAAATGGGCTTAATACGCAGCGGATATACAGAGCTTACTCCTTTAAGCGATGATAAGGAGCTAACTGCATACTTGTGGCTTGTTATCCGTGAGATCATTAAAACTGCAATTGAGAATAAGCAGAACTTAATTATTGAAGGTTGCTATATTCCTTTTGACTGGTCGAAATATTTTCAACAAGAATATCTCGAAAATATTAGATACTACTGCATTGTAATGAGCGAGAACTATATAAGAAATCATTTTGCTGACATTAAGAAATATGCAAGTGTCATTGAAAATCGTGGAGATGATACAGATTGCACTTTGGAAAGCGTGTTAGCAGATCATGCACAGGTGTTAGAACTCGCTCAAAAGCACAAAGTCAATTATTTGCTTATTGATGATAAATACGAAATTGATATTAATTTATAACGATAAATTCCAATTTATCGAGTTGTTGCTATTTTGAGCTGTAAACACAAAAAAACGACAAGTTTCGACAGAAACTTGTCGTTTTCAGTTGGTGCCTTTAGGTGTGAAAAAAGCCGCCGTGGATTTTCCACGGCGGTTAAGTTTTATTCTGTTTATTTTATTGAAACCACAGCGTTATCGTCGTCGAGTCCGCTGTTATAAAGCAGTGGCTCAATAAACTCAGCTAAGGTATATCCGCCGAGAAGCTTCTTTGAATCAATATGCAGAACAGACATAAGCTTTTCAATTTTTCTGAAGCTGCCTATTGTAATTTTGTATTCCGCGGTATCAGGGGAGTAGGATGCATTTCCTCGGTAAAGATTCGCAACCAGCTCCATAACAAGGTCAACAAATTTTCTGTCCTTCTTATCAATAATATCCTTTTCTTTCAGATCATGATATTTCTTCGAGAATTTTGCAACCTTACTGTAGGTAAGTCCGTTAAGCTTTTTTCCAAGGAACATTACGAGCTTCGGATGCTTCATAATTTTGTCCTTGGGAAGAGAAATACCGCCTTCGGTGTTTGCAAAGGCTTCAACATCATGCTCCATATTGTAAGGTATTTTTTCTATTATACCAAGAAAGCCTTTTCTTGCATATTCTGTAAAGCTCATGCCGAGATCGGGGAGCTCCATATCTATTGTGCGGATATCTGCCGTACCTTTTTCGGTGTCAATTGTTATTTTTCTCATTTTAGGCGGAAAACCGGAAAGAGAGGAGGTCTGCACGCTGTAAATCTTATTACCTTTTTCGCTTGTTACTTCCTCCATATACTGAATATGGGTGTGTCCGCTGAAAAAGAGCTTAACTCCCATATCTGCAAGCTCTCTGATTCTCTTTTTTCCGTCAGCAAATGTGTTGCCTTTTCCCATTACCTCGTAAGCGGGAGAGGGGGTTATTATCGGGCGATGGGTACTGCAGATAACAGTTGCACCTTTTTCTCTGGCTTTATCTGTGTGCCCCTTAACCCATGCCATAAGTCCGTCGGAAAGCGTCGGTCCGTTTTTCGAGGGAGTATATCCCATAGCAATGTAATAAAGCCCGGGCAGAATTTCAGCAATAAATGAAGTATCGTCACCGTCGTATTTGTCAAATGCTTTATCTCTGCCGTAAGGATAGTACATATTTTTAACCTCTTCTTCAGGCAGGTGCTCTGTGGGGACTTTTTCTCCGTTTTCATCAATGCTGTATATGAAAAAGTCGGGATAGTCGTGACTTTCTGAATAAACGTAAGGATTGCCGCCTTTTTCTGTGAACTCCTGAAGCAGATCTCTTACTTCCTCGTGGCTGTATGATTCACCGTGATTCGTAAGGTCGCCTGTTATGATTACTGTGCTTGTTTCTTCATCCTTCTCAATTATGTCAAGAGCTTTCTTGAACGCCTCTTCACTCTTGAGAATACAGATCTGAGTGCTGGGCTGGGGGTAGGTGCGCCAATCACAGGCAAAATTTTTTTTGCTGTAATAATGAACATCAGTTACGTGGTAAAAATTGTAAACCATATTATTCTCCTCAAACTTTCTGTGAATCTGTTCACATTTCCGTTTAATTATATCATAATACAAAAACATAAACAACTGAATTTTAAAAAGATTTGAATAATTATATGCATTGAAATTTGTGTTGATTTAAACAAGACGATATGGTATACTCTGAGCATAAATCTTATGTAAAAAATATATTTTAACATAGTTATAACGGGTGAGGAATTATGCTTGATAAAATAATTGCAACAGTAATAGAGGCGGGAGAAATTATTCTTTCTGCACACAATGCGGAAAACTCTGTAACCGCCAAGGAAGGCAGAAAAAACTTTGTGACGAAGTACGATGTTGCGGTGCAGGATTTTCTGTTCAAAAAGCTCAGATGTGCTTTTCCGGAAGCTGATTTTATCGGTGAAGAAGGGGAAAATAATCTTTCAAATGAAGGCCTGCGCTTTATAATCGACCCTATTGACGGTACCACCAACTTTATGCAGGACTACCGTTGCAGCTGTGTTTCTGTAGCTCTCTGCGATAAAAATGATGTTATAGCAGGTGTTGTTTATAATCCCTATACAAAGGAGCTTTTCAGTGCTGAAAAGAATAAGGGAGCATACCTTAACGGTGAGAGGATATGTGTAAGTGAACGTCCGCTTTCGGACGGACTTGCCCTTTTCGGAACATCTCCTTATCATCCTGAAAATACGGATGAAACCTTTGCGCTTCTGAGAAAGGTTTTCGATGCTTCCCGTGATATACGCCGAAGCGGCTCTGCGGCCTATGATATCTGCACAATAGCCTGCGGCAGATGTGAGATATTTTTTGAAAAAGCTTTGCAGCCTTGGGATATAGCAGCAGGAACACTGATTTTAAAGGAAGCCGGAGGCCTGGCATTAACCTTCAAAGGTGAAGCAATCAGCTTTTCCGGTCCTGCTGACGTTGTGTTTGCTAATTCTAAGGCTTATGAGGAGTTCAGAGATTTACTCTGAGCGATTATGGATAAATTGGTTTTATAAGCCTGTTCTGATGAGCAGGCTTTTTATTTCATATTATTTTTATAATGCTTATTTTTTCTTTCGGAGCTTGATTTGTTTACACAAATAATATACTTACAAAATAAGGTGTATTTCTTCTTTCTTGTTGAAAATGCGACAATTCTTTGATATAATCATTTTATCTGAGCATATAAGGAGAAATGTATATGAAAAACAGCGCAACAATCATTGCCTTGTCCGGTAAAGGCGGCGTGGGCAAAACTTCAATTTCAGCTGCAATTGTAAAAATTCTGGCACATACATACCCGGACAAGAAAATTCTTGCTATTGATGCTGACCCTGCCGTAGGACTTTCAACGGCACTTGGCATTGAAGTTAAAAGCACTATAGACGATATAAGAAAAGAAATTGTTGAAACTGTTGAGGATGGCAACACAAAGGCTGCAATAGAGCTTTTAGGCGACGCCAGATATAAAATTTTTGATGCTCTTGTTGAAACTGACGGCTTTGCCTTTATTGCTGTAGGCAGACCTGAAAGTGCCGGCTGTTACTGTAAGATAAATTCATACTTAAAAGAGGTTATAAGCCTTCTTTCGGCAGATTTTGACTATGTTGTAATTGACGGTGAGGCAGGTGTTGAGCAGATTAACCGCAGAGTTATGGAAAAGGTAACACATCTTCTTCTTGTTACAGATGCAAGCAAAAAGGGCACACAGGTTATCTCTACCATAAAGAGCGTTGCCGATGAGCTTGTTATGTATAAAAAGATCGGTGCAATAGTAAACCGTATTCCCGACGAAAGTGTTATTGAATATATAAACACTAACGGGATTCCCGTTCTGTCATACATACCCACAGATAAGAACCTTGCTATATTTGATATCGAAGGAAAGGATATAACCAAGCTTCCTGACGACTCGAATGTAGTTGAGGGTGCAAGAAAAGCTCTCAGAGAGCTTGAGATATTATAAAGGAGACAGCTATGAAGGATTTAAAACATCTTTATGAATTTGAAAAGCTGCTTCAGGATGCTAATAATGAGCTTGTAAAAAAAGCCAAGGCTGACGGCGGCATAGCCCTCGGTTATACCTGCTATCATATTCCTGAGGTGCTTCTTAATTGCGGTAACTGTTTTTCGGTAAGACTCAGAGCACCGCGTACAGGCTCTATGGATATTGCAACGTACTATATGAGTAACTTTTTGTGCGGTTATTCCAAGGCTATACTCGAAAGAGCCATAGAGGGCGGCTACAATTTCCTCGGTGCTCTTCTGGCATCTGAAACCTGCTCGGAGATGAACAGAACTGCTGAGCATTTTGAGCTTCTTGACTTAGTTCCGGAGGATAAGTTCTTTGTGACATTCCTCGATATGCCATTTAAGCTTGAACCACACACTGTCAAGCACTATGTCAATCAGACAAGAGTTAAAATTCTTGATAAGCTCAGTGAGGTTTACGGTATAGATACATCCGATGAAGCTCTTTTAAAGGCTGTAGAGGAACACAATGAGGTCTGCCGCCTTATGACAGAGATAGGCGAGTACCGTAAGGAAGATAATCCCCGTATAACCGGTTATGAATATCATATTCTGAACCTTATTACATATTGCTGTCCGAAGTCGCTTATACTTCCTGCCCTTCGTGAAACTGCAGAGGAATTAAAAACCAGAGAGCCTGATGCCAAGAAAAACTACAGAGCGAAAATTGTGGTTGTCGGCTCAGAAATGGATGATCCTGATTTCACAGCTCTTATTGAAGACAGCGGAGCACTTGTTGTTGCCGACAGATACTGCTTTGGTGCTTTGCCCGGCAGACAGGAAATCGAAATCAAAGAGGGTGAGGATGTTCTTTCTCAGATTTGTCTTCACTATCTTAAAACCAGTCAGTGTCCGAGATATATGAGTCACGAAAAGGTTCAGGAAAGACGTGACTATGTCAAGCAGCTTGTTGATGAATACCATGCTGACGGTGTTATGTATGAGCAACTTAAATTCTGTGAGTATTGGGGCTATGAAAGAGCACTCGCATCTTATGTTATGAGCAAAGATTACGGAGTGCCCACCGCTGCCGTTGACAGACAGTATACAGCTTCCGCATCGGGACAGCTGCGCACAAGAGTTCAGGCTTTTGTTGAAAGCCTTGAAATCAAGAAAATTCAGAAGGAAAGGCAGGCGAAGGAAAATGGATAATTACGGCAAGCTTTACAAAGAGCATACCGCTGTACTCAAGCACAGAGAATGGCGTGGCTTTAAGGATACTATGTACGACTATTACCGTTGGCTTGTTACCTGGAAGGACATGATTAAAATGGTGCTCAAGGCTCCCGTGTCCACGGTAAAGGGTATATGGCGTTACCGTTGGATGTCATCCTATCTTTCAGCACCTTCCTTTATCGACAGACACGTTGCAGGTCTTCGCGGACCTCAGCTTCGTATGGCGCATCTTCACTACAATATGATAGTCAAGCACACCACCCATCTTATAAACATTTCCTTACGTGCTGACGAAAAAATCAACCCGAACAATAAGCTTTCAAAGAGAATAGTCCTTATGGATGAAATCGTACCTAACGAGGTGTTTACCGGCTTCCCGAATCTTATTCCCATGCCGCTTCAGACACTTCCTATCTTCCTTTCTTCAATGGTTGATCAGCAGATTACACCGCCTTATCTTGAGGTTACCGAAAGCTTTGGCGTTCCCGCTGACGTATGTCCTCTTCCCAGCGCTGAGGCAGGTGTTGCCATCGAAGACGATTACCCGAAAATGGGCTGCTGTATGGTTGGCACAAATATGCCTTGTGACGGCTCAATTATGAATTCATCCTTCCTTGACAGAAGACTTAATCTTCCCACTCATTGCTTCGGCGTACCTCTTCGTTATGACGGCGAGGATGTTCAGGAGTATGCAGTTGAAGAAATCAAGTCTCTTATAAAGTTCATCGAGGATCAGACCGGTGAAAAATTTGATTGGGATTCTTATTTCAGAAGAATGAAGGATTACAATAAGCAGCTTGATTATGAGCGTCAGAAATGGGATATCAACAAAACTCCCTATCCTCAGATGACGGGTGCCTGCTTCTGGCTTTACAGAATTTTCTATTTCAACCTTTCCGGCGGTACCAATGAAAAGTTCCTCAAGGTTGACAAAAAGGTCAATAAAATAATGATGAAGGCCTATGAAAAGAAAACTCCCGTATCAAAGGAAATGCGTCACAGAGCCGTTGTTTGGAGCTGTCCTGCAAACTATTACACATCATTTGCAAACTGGCTTGAAAACTGCTGGGGTATGAATGTGGTTATGGATATGGAAACTATGATTTCCTATCTTGAAATTGATACGGAAGATAAAGAGCAGTCAATGAAAGACCTTGCAAAGACTTACCAGCGCTCAATTATGCGTAAGCATACAAAGGGCGGCTACAGAAATGTTGTTGATGAGCTCTGGAGAATAGTTGAAGAATATAACGCTGATACGGTTATTATGTATGATCAGATTTCCTGCAAGGGTATGGACGGTCTTACAGGTATATTCGACGATCAGGCAAGAGAGAAAAACATCAACTTCATCTGGGTCAAGCAGGATCTTATGGATCCCCGCACAATATCAAGAAGAGATATGCGTGAGCAGGTAAACAAATATATGCAGACAGTTCTTCAGGAGGAGCCTCTTGATGCTTCGCTCCTTGATTTCGAAGACGATTTAGCTTGGTAAAGGAGACAGAATAATATGAAATATTTTGGCGGATGCGACGTAGGCTCAACCTACACAAAATGCGTAATTTTAGATGAAAACGGAAAAATGGTTGCCAATGTTACAAACAGAAGTAAAATAAACCCGGTTGCAAGTGCTGAAATCGCTTTGGGTGATGCAATAGCACAGATTGACGGACTCAACTCAGCTGAAGAGCTCACTTATCTTATCGGTACCGGATACGGAAGAAACAAGGTGCCTTTTGCTGATGAGAATATTTCAGAAATCAGCTGTCACGCTATGGGTGTGCATGTAACAAATCCCGAGGTCAAGGCTATTATTGATATCGGCGGTCAGGATGTCAAGGGCATCGCAATTGATACCGACGGTACAGTTAAAAATTTTGCAATGAACGATAAGTGTGCCGCCGGTACAGGCAGATTCTATGAGGCAATGGCAAATGCTTTTGAAATGACTCTTCCCGAGTTTTCAAAGCTTTCACTTCAGGCTAAGAACACAATTCCTATCACCGCTCAGTGTACTGTTTTTGCTGAAAGTGAGGTTATCTCTCTTGTGGGTGAGGGTAAGCCTATGGATGAAATCGCCGCAGGTATTCAGCTTGCAGTTGCAAAAAGATGCTTTGTTATGGCTAAAAAAGCAGGTGCCGTTGACAGCATAACTCTTACAGGCGGCTGTGCAAAGAACGACGGCCTCAAGGCAGCCATTGAAAAGGTATTGAAAATCAAAGTTGTAGAATTATCAACCGATCCTCAGCTTATGGGTGCTCTCGGAGCGGCTGAGTATGCAAGACAGAAGGGTCTTTCCAAGGTGAACTGATATGGAGATTGTTTTAATTATACTTGCAGTTATTGTGGGCTTGTTTCTTCTGACATTTGCCGTTTATTGGTTTAATCTTGATATGAAGCTTGTCAGAGTTGTATATGACTGGCTCTGGAAGAATCGCTATGACAAAATGAAGAGGGATAAAAAACTGTAATGAACTTTTTTGATTCTTTAATCGGTGATGTTTCTGCTCTTACCGAAAACCTTACTGAAAGAGATTTTACTTTAACCCAAAAGCTGTGGAAGGATAGCGGATGCAGTCAGGTTATTCTGCAGCGTGATACCGCTTTTGAGCTTGAGGGAACAGGCTTCAATCTTGTCACAAGCGGCAATGTTGAAGACGGAATTACAGTTATAGGCGAGGACCTTGTCGAAATTTCAAAAAGTCGCAGCTTTGCAAGAATCAGCATTGTTCAGATTGAGGATGAACAGGATCAGCAGAAGGCATATAACCTGATAAGGAAAATCGAATATGTGAAATATCATCATTTCCCTGAGGGGTATATGATAAGAACAGCCTCACGTTCCCACAAGGAAGCAGTACGCGTTTCAAAGAAAGCTATAAAAGACGAAATAAGCTTTCAGAAGGTCGGAAGCTTACTTATAAGCAAATATAAGGAGAATCCTGCGGTTAAGGGCGTAAGGGTTATTTATATAACTTCTACGGAAGCTCCTTACAGACAGCTTGAGACTCTGGCAAAGAGGAGCAACGACATTACAGAAACGCTCAACCACATTATGAACAGCGTGAAGTTTGACTGTGACACGTGTAACCTTAAGCCGATATGTGATGAGGTTGAAGGCATGAAGGAGCTGCATTTTAAAAATGCAGCGATGGGGTAAGCTATGGATAAAAAAGAAGTTATTGAATTTTTTGATGCTATGGCACCCCGTTGGGATGAGGGGCAGCAACGTAACGAAGAGGCTATCAGCCTGATACTGCAGAAGGCGGATATTTCTGAAGGTAAGTCCGTGCTTGATGTTGCCTGCGGTACGGGCTTGCTGTTTCCTGATTATATATCTCTCGGAGCAAAGGTAATCGGTATTGACATTTCCACGGAAATGGTTAAGATCGCAAGAGAAAAGTTCACTGATGTTGAGGTTATCTGCGGCGATGCCGAAAGCTATAGCTTCGGAAAGTATTTTGACGCTGTGATGATTTATAATGCTTTCCCGCATTTTGCAACCCCGGATGACCTTTTCAGAAATCTTGCAAAGCATCTTGAATCCGGCGGCAGACTGACGGTTGCTCACGGAATCAGCGAAAAGGAGCTTCGTAAGTGCCATTCGGGAAGTGCCGCAAATGTTTCTGTGCCGTTGCCTTCAAAGGAAAAGCTCAGAGATATGATGTCCGATTTATTTGATGTTGATGTTATGATATCCGACGAAAGAATGTATATGGTTTCGGGCGTGAAAAAATAAGACTATTAGTAAAATGTGCAACAGTCCTGTCATCGGGGCTGTTGTTTGTTGGGCGATTATACTGATTTGTTTTCACATAACAGCAAATCGTAACTTGTAAAATACGACAAATTATGATATAATCACAAAATATTACACAGGGGAGCAAGAACAGTTTACGGAAAGGATGTTGAAAATGCAGGTTGTATTGCAGGAATTGCTGCAAGGCTTTGGTGTTATGAGCATATATTTTATTATTGCGGCTTCAGTTGCATTGCTCAGCAGAGCTTTTATCAAAATTCCCGATGAAATTTTCCGTAAGCTTTTGCATTTCATTTTGCTCGGTTCTGTATTCGTTTTTGTTTACGGATTTGAAACCTGGTGGATTTCGGCTCTTGCAGCAATTATATTTGAAGTGATAGTCTTTCCTATACTCATGGTGGTTGAGCATATCAAAAACTTTTCCGAGTTCACAACGGAAAGAAAAAAAGGCGAGCTGAAGATGAGTCTCCTTCTTGTTTTTACTATGTTCGCTTTTGTTATCTCGGCATGCTGGGGACTTCTTCACGATAAAATACTTGTTATTGCAAGCATTCTTGCCTGGGGCGTAGGGGATGCCTTTGCTGCCCTTATAGGTAAAAAATACGGTAAGCACAAAATTAAAGATAAATTTACCGACGGTAAAAAAAGCTATGAGGGTACATTTGCAATGTTCATTACATCCTTTGTATCTGTTTTGGTTGTAATGATCTTTCACGGGGGAATCAAGCCTATAGGTTACTTTGTCATACCGCTTGTAACGGCAGCTGTAAGTGCTTTGTCTGAGCTTTATTCCAAAAACGGCAATGACACAGTTATTTGCCCCATATCTGCTATGGTGGTTGTAAACGCCCTTACCGTTTTGTTCGGAGGTGCATTATGAGCAGCAAAAAATCAGGCAACAGAACCCTGCTTATGTCTGTGGTAATGTCGTCTCCGGGTCCTCTGATAGTAGGTCTTGGTCTTGCGGCAGGCAGGAGCTCAACTCAGCTTGCTGACTTTGTCCGCAGAAGCTCAGAGCTTTTGGGTATTATTATGGCCTATGTGATATACCGTATTACTTCAAAGGACGGAGATATTGATACTCAGAAAAAGGCAAAGCTTGAAAAATTATCAAATATTTTCGTTGGTGCAACAATGTGCATTGGCGGAGCAATTATGTTTGTTCTTGCTTTTGTATCTGAAAATGAAGAAAAAGGCAACGTTATTCCGGGACTTGCGGTAGCTTTACTCGGCGTAATAGCAAACACAGCCTTCTTTATAAAATATACACGTCTTAACCGTGCCGAGCCTAATGCAATTATAGAGGTTCAGGCAAGACTTTACAGGGCAAAGAGTCTTGTGGATATGTGTGTTTCTGCCGCATTGCTTTCTGTTGCCATAGCTCCGGATTCACCTGTTTCCTATTATCTTGATATGATCGGCTCTGCTGTTGTAGCCTTATATCTTTTCTGGTGCGGCATCAGGACTGTTTATGATAAACTTAAAGTAAAACAGTAACTTACCTGAATAACCAAAGAATAAAACCCACACGGATATAGGGCGGCACTTCATAGGGAAGTTATGCCTTAAAATCAGCAATTTTTGCGCATAACTGCGTTAAAAATGCTCGAAATCCGTCAAGGATTTCTGCGCTTTTCGCCTTGTTCTGCATCAAAACTATCTTGATTTTAAGGTGCGAAGCAGTTTTTACAGAGATATTTTCGTTTAAAGGAAATGATAAAATCCCCGCAATACTCGCGTATTACGGGGATTTTTCGTAATGTTTAAGCGGAAAAGAGCCTGCAAAAACCTTAACTTCCTTATGAAGTGCCGCCCTGCTCGTGTGGGTTGTTTTGTTGTATCTGATATTATTCGTATCTTTTTTTCATCTTTCCTGCAACATCAGGAAGATTTGTGATAATGGAGTCAGCACCCCATTTGATCATATTGTCAATAAGCTCGGGAAGATCAACTGTCCAAGGATTAACCTTAAGGCCTGCCTCGTGAGCTTTTTTGATATAATTCTTATTAACAAAGAGGAAGTTGGGATGAACTGCTTCACAGCCGAGAGATTTCACATAAGAGAAAATTCTCCAGGCAACAAAGGGAGTTGTGGGACTGTTGGGACCGTAAAGGAAACCTGTTCTGCAGTTTTTGTCAATAAGCTTTGCCTCTCTGAGTACGTCAGGGCTGAAGGATGAAATAAGAAGCTTATCGAAAAGTCCGTGAGCCTTGGCTGCTTTGATGGTTTCTCTTACGATAGCAGTTCCCTTTTGTTTAGGAGGTTTGATTTCAATGTTGATAAGACTGATATCCGACTTCTCCATAAGTGCAAGGAATTCGTCAAGAGTTGGAAGGGGAGTGCCCTTGAAGCTTTTGCTGAAGTATGAGCCGAAATCATGGCTCTTAAGCTCTTCGAGAGTCATATCGGTAATTTTCCCTTTTCCGTCGGAGGTCTCGTCGATTGTGTAGTTATGACAGATAACAACGTGACCGTCCTTGGTGAGGTGTACGTCTGTTTCAAAGCCATCGACACCGATTTCAATAGCATTTTCAAAGGCGGGGATAGTATTCTGAGGAGCATATTTGTTTGCACCTCTGTGGCTGATAATAAGAGGAGTAGACATCTGTAATTCACCTTCCGTAGCTTTTCTGCATTATTATTGTTATTATATCACCTGTTAAGCTAAAAATCAATGATTTAATTAAATATAATATATAGCAATTATGTGTAACATTTCTCCCAAAAATGTAGCAAAAAAATAAGTTAATCTGTATATTGCTTTTTATACCTATATTTGATAAAATCAATATATTATAATTTAAGGAGATGAAAATCTTGAGTAAACTTGACAAGGTGAAAGCCTTTGCCACTGAGATTAAAACTCATTGGAACACACCCGCTGAGGGTAAATACGTCCCTTATAAAGAGTATAAGGATGTATTTTTGGGAGTTGGATTCAACTATGCGGGTTCAAAGGTGTTGGAGTATATCGGATTTGCATCCGCTTGCTTCCTCATTATGCACCATTACCACATCCCGTATCTTACCTTCTCAATCATAGGCATCCTTAATATGCCTCTTGGCTATATCACCGCACTTATGTGGTGGATAGTTTGTGATAACCTTGGTTTTATTCCGAAGCGCACCGAGAAAAAATTCTACGGTGTATATGTCGGTATGATGATATTCGGTATATCGACGATTATATTTGACTATTCGCTTCTCTTCAATCAGGACGGCGCCTTCATTAACCTTCTTGACGGACTTGAGGGTATGAACGCAACCGCCTGCTTCAAGACCTTCGGTACCCATTTCCTGTATTCAGGCTGGGTGGGAGCAAGAAACATTTTCTGGCGTAAAAAGCTTCTTCCGAAGTACGGCAGATATAAGTATTCTCTCTACTGTGATGTTATTCCCAAGTGCGTTATGGTTATCCTTATCGGTTGGCTTCCTGTTTACCAGATTGAAGATGTTGCAACAAGAGTATGGGTTGCAAACCTTCTCTTTGCTGTTTACGGCGTATTCGGCTTCGGTAACAGCCTTGAGGAATGCTCAAAGAGAATCAGTCCCAATCCCAAGGAAAGAATTCTTGTTCGTACATATCCCGTTAAGCTTTCACATTTCCTTCAGACGATTATGTTTGTCGTAATCACTGCAGTTATCGGTGCACTTCCAAATGAATGGGCAAACCTTGACGTTTACAGATTTGTTGTACCCATTTCCTTCGTCGCCCTTGCATCTGTTACAATGATATTTGCAAGCAAGACAAAGGAAAGAATACCTCAGCCGCCTATAGAGGAAAAGCCTCAGATCAAGTTCTGGGACGGTATGTTCGGTGTTCTCAGAAATAAGTACCTTCTTATCAATACAATCGTAGGTCTTATTGATGCTCTCGGAAACGGTATGCTTCCTATAGCTACAATACTTTATTTCTATACTTTCCGTCTGAGCGGTCTTCCCTACAGCCTTCTTACTATTCTTATTTCCTTTGCAGGTACTCCGCCTGATTTCTTCTCACCTTATTTCCTTAAGAGATTCTCATATAAGCAGATTATGATTTTCTATCAGGTTACAAGAGCCCTCGGTAATGCCGCTATTGCCGCTGCAATGTGGTTTACCGGTGATAATCTTATGCTCTGCGGCACAATCTGTCTTATAGTTCTCTTCTTTATGGAAATGACAAAGACAATTCCCACTACGGCAGGCCACGATATGGGTGTTAAGATACATGACTATCAGATGTACCTTTCAGGTGAGCGTCTCGAAAGCTTTGCAGGTCTTTTCGGATGGTTCACAGGTCCTATTACATCATTTGTAGGTATGATTATTCCCATCTTCCTTCTTAAGTGGGGCTTTAACAGTAACTGGGAAATTCTCTTCCTTGATGATGTCAGAAGAAATATTATTGTAATTCCCATTATTGTTGATGTTATAGGCTTCTCTCTTATGACAATTCCCTATTTGTTCTGGGATTATGATGCCAAGAAGCAGGGTATGGTTATGGAAGTTCTGAAACGACGTGCTGAAGTAACTGAGAAGCAGGCTGTTGAAGAAGGCAAAGCCGTCAGCGGCGGATTTGTAGGTTAAGGAGGGGAATGTTATGAGCAAAAAAGACAAAACTAAAGCCAAAACAAGAGTATCTCAGCTTGAAGCAGAGATTCATCTTGATATCCCCGAGGAAGAAATATGGACATATAAGCTTGAAGGCCTTGCAGCACCTCATATCAATAAGCCCTTTAAAAATGCTACCGCAAAAAAGATAGCACTTGTAATTGTTATCATTGTAGCTGTTTCACTTTCAATGTTCTTCAGTATTTACAGCGTAGTTCACAGCACAGGACTTGAGTTCGGCAGTAACGAAACAGGCTATACACTTGTAAGATACAGCGACAAGGAAAAAGTGCCTCTTGATGAAATTGATGTTGACTATGTGTTTGAAGTTGAAAACGGCAAACAGAAAAAGAATACAGATCAACTTGTTACAGAAATTGCAGCCTTTGCTTTTAACGAAAGCCCTGTTAAGGTTGTAAACATCGGCCCCGATGTTCAGAAAATTGACGATAAGGCATTCTATTCCTGCTGGTCTCTTGAAAGAATAGAGGTTGACGAAAACAATCCTTACTACTCTGATATTGACGGTGTTCTTTACAATAAGGATCAGACAATTCTTATGAATTATCCCTGCAATCACGACCAGTATCTCCGCGTAAAGTATGGTTATGATATACCTGTTTCTGAGAAAAAGGATGGTGATTGGGATAAGTATAAGGAACCCTATCGCGGCACTACAACAGAAGAATACAGTGCACAGCTCGGTGATTCATCAGTTACAGTTGAGCAGTACAGAATTGATATTCAGAACTATGTTATCCCTTCAACTGTTAAGGTTATAAATGAGCTTGCTTTCGCTTACACTAATCTTCAGGTCGTTTATCTCCCCGAAGGCCTTACAACAATCGAAACCTGCTCTTTCTTTAAGCTTCACGAGCCCAGAGACCAGTGGAGCAATACTGATTCTTTAAGTAATATTTATACTTACACATCAGACACATATAACGGTGACGGTGAAGTAAAAACACGCTTCACCTCAGAGGCGGAGCTTGGTGAGGTTTATCTTTCACTTCCGGAAAGTCTCGAATATATAGGTTCCGATGCATTCAGCTATAATAAAGAGCTCAACTACATCTATGTTCCTGCAAGTGTAAGCTTTATAGGACATCACGCTTTCTACTGGGACTGTGCACATAAGGGTGAGAATATTGTGTATACACCCTTATCAGAATCTGATTTCGGTGACAAGGTTGATGCCGGAGATCAGTGGAGACCTCAGTGTGATACAGGTCTTTTCAAGAAGAGTGTTATCATCAACTACTCAGCAGAAAGACAGACTATGCCTGAAGCTCAGTAATAAATTCAAATCCGACAGTACAATGTATTGTCGGATTGTTTTTCTTTTTATGTAAAAAACAGTTGACCTTTTGATGGTATTTATGTTAAAATATTATGAAATATTGTAGCAAAGGAGAATATCCTATGACCAGATCTACCTATCTTCAAAAAATTATTTACCGCCTTACTTATTTCCTTTTCATTATGGCGACAATTGCAGGTTGGTTCAATCTTGATTGTGACCATGTGATTATGAAATTCAACACAGTTTGTAAGCAGCAGGAAATTACAGGCTGGGGAACATCAGCAGCCTGGTGGGCTCAGATTGCCGGCGAAAGCGAAAGTGCTGATGACTTCGCAAAGTTGCTTTATTCAGACGACGGTCTTGGCCTTAACATCTACCGTTATAATGTAGGCGGCGGCGAAAAGGATAACCCTAACACGAGACTTCCCGGTAACGAATGGAGAGCGACTGAAAGTTTCCTTGTATACGATGAAGCAACAGGGAAGTATTCATATGATTGGAAAAAGGATGCCGAAGCACAGAAGATGCTTGAGAAGTGTCTCAGCTACGGAAATATAGATACAGTTGTGCTCTTTGCCAATTCGCCTCATTACACAATGACCGAATCCGGCTCAGCTGCAGGTAGCTATCAGGATAATACCTGCAACCTCAAGGAAGGCTGTGCTGATGATTTTGCAAAGTATATGTGTGATGTTGCCGAGTACTTTATAGGTAAGGGTGTTCCCGTCAAATACATCAGTCCCATAAACGAGCCTCAGTGGTCATGGGGCGGCGGATGGGTCGGTCAGGAAGGCTGCCACTATGAGCTTGAGGATATTATTGAGGTAGGCGAAGCATTTGCTGCTGAAATAAAGAGCAGAGATCTTGATGTTAAGCTTTCACTTGCAGAAAGCGGTTGCGTAAGCGACGATACAATGGATTACATAGATGCAATCTATGAGAATGAAGAAATTATGGATGTACTCGGTGTATATTCATATCATAGCTATTGGACTGACAACATCTATTACAAGTATGCATTTGGTCAGTATATGGAGAAAAACTACGGCGATATCGAGCTTGAAATGAGCGAGTGGTGTGAATTACCCAACAGCCATAAGATTGATGATATTGAAGCAGCAATTCTCATGGCAAAGGAAATCAGCGAGGATGTTTCTCTTACAGGTGTCAACAGCTGGACCTCCTGGGTTGCAGTAAACGACGGCATGTATGATGCTGACAGTATGATCGGTGCAAACAACGATTGCTCTGAGTATGTAATCGGTAAGAGATATTACGCAATGGCTCACTATTCAAAGTTTGTTCCTGCAGGCAGCCACGCTGTTGATTTTGGCATCAGTATAGCAGATATCAAAGCAGAAAAAACTTGGTGGAAGGACGTTATCGACGATATCGAATACGACCATTACGAAGTGCAGAACAATATGAACGTTTCTGCTTTCAAAACCCCTGACGGAAGCTATGTAGCAGTTATTGTTAACGATGGCATTGAAAAAGAATTCACATATTCAATGCTCGGTTACAATATGTCGGTATACACAACTGATGCAACCAGAAACCTTGAGCTTACTGATGAAGGCTGGGGTATCGAAAATGTAACTGTTCCCGAAAACAGTATTGTAACAGTTGTTTTTGAACCTATGATCTGAGAAGGTTAGTCTGAATATGAATATACTTCATTTAAAATATGCAACAGAAATTGCAAAAACAAAATCGATAAGCAAAGCCGCTGAAAACCTTTATATGGGTCAGCCGAATCTCAGCAGAGCAATTAAAGAGCTTGAGGAGCATATCGGCATAACCATTTTCAAGCGTACATCAAAGGGAATTACCGTTACCGATGACGGTGAGGAGTTCCTTCGCTATGCGAGAAGAATCATTGCACAGGTTGAGCAGGTTGAGGATATCTACATCAACGGCAAGCGCAAGGTGCAGCAGTTTTCAGCAAGCGTTCCGAGGGCAAGCTACATTGCTGAGGCTTTTACCGAATTTTCAAAAAGTATAAGCACGAATTCACCTGCAGAGCTTTTCTATAAAGAAACAAACTCCAACAAAACCCTTAT
>JAZPZK010000078.1:0-9164 GCA_045544675.1 Acutalibacteraceae bacterium | reverse complement strand
ATAGCACGCTTTACAAGGAACTTGGCATCGGTCATACCGTCCATCATTGACATCTTTGTGTGAAGATGAAGCTCTACTCTCTTTTCCTTGCTGTCGTCGGTCTTGGGGATTTTATCAACAAGACTGATGCTTCTCGGAGAGATTACGTTTTCACCTGAGAATTTATCAAAGGCAAGGTCGCCTCTTATCATAACCGTAACGCCGTCTTTTACCTTTGAGAGAATAGTCTCACAGTTTTCCTTTCTCTCAAAAACCTTGCAGGTGTAGGAATATGTGCCGTCGGTGATATTAAAGGTGATGATATTGCTTCTGCCGTCTCTTGTTTCTCTGCTTTCAAAGGCGAAAACGTCGCCCCATACAACGCAGGAACCGTCTTCAGGAGTAATATCAATAAGCTTTACGGGATTCTTTGTTATTTTATTTCCGTAAATCGGCTTTGCGGTTTCAAGATAAAGAGGAATACCCTCAACAACCTTATGCTCCTTTGGCTTGACCGGTGTTACAAAAGCAGGGTCAAAGCCCTTGGCAACAAGGTTTTCGTGTTCTGCCTTTTTATGGAAGGATTCAATCTGCTCATCGCTCATAGCAAGCTCTGTTGCGCCGCAGAATTCTACCTTTACATTTCTGCCGAAGCGCTTGAGAATAAGCCTTTCCATAAACTCAGCCGCGCCTACGCCCTTAAGGATGTCTCCGCCGCCGTGGTGAAGCTCAACGGAAAGAACCTTACCGTCGAAAACGGCGGTGCTGTCGGCAAAAAAGCCGTTTGTTGCAGCAATGGCAAGGTTTGCTTCCTCAACAAGAGAAGCAAAATATGCCTCGCTGAAAACCTCCGAAGGCATTGTGGGAAAAATTGTAACGCTGTTTACAAAAAGATTTTCCCTTATGGTTGCCTCTGCCTTCTGAAGAAAATTATATGTTACAATAACGGGAAAAAAAGCATCAATTTCGATGCTCTTTTTTTCCATTGCTATTCTTACATTCTGTACTTGTGCGTTTTGGAAAATTTCGTGCAAACCTTCATCGGAAAAGATGCCGAAAAGCTCCTCAAATCTGTTGCTCATCTATTTTCTCCGTCATTTTATTTTATAAAAGTTCTATTTCTTTGAAAAGCTCCTCAATTATATTCTCTTCACTGACCTTGCGAAGCACCTCGCCCTTACGGAAGATAACCGCGCAGCCGTCTCCGCCTGCGATGCCGATGTCAGCCTCTTTGGCTTCACCGGGGCCGTTTACAACGCAGCCCATTACTGCAACGGTGATGCTCTTATTTACATCTCTGAGCCTTTCCTCAACCTCTTTGGCAAGACCGATAAGATCAATTTTTGTTCTGCCGCAGGTAGGGCAGGAAACAAGTCTCGGACTCGTATTATCAAAGCCGATTGCCTTTAAGATATCCTTACCTGCATAGACCTCCTTTACGGGGTCATCGGTAAGTGAAACTCTGATGGTGTCACCTATTCCTCTTGTGAGAAGTGAGCCTATACCTACTGCCGATTTGATGATGCCCATTCTTTCGGTACCCGACTCGGTTACACCGAGATGTAAGGGATAATTGCACATCTGAGCCACTCTTTCGTAGGCGGCGATCATATTCTGAACATCAGATGACTTTATCGAAATAACTATATCGTCAAAATCGTATTTCTCTAAAAGGCGTACGTGATACATTGCACTCTCAGCCATAGCCTCCGGTGTGGGTCCGCCGAAGCGGGCAAGAATATCCTTTTCAACGGAGCCTGAGTTTACACCTATTCTTATGGGCACGTTATGTAAGCGGCACTTATCGGCAACCGCTTTCACATTTTCGTCAGCGCCGATGTTGCCCGGATTGATACGTACCTTATCAACGCCTGCATCAATGCTCATAAGTGCTAATTTGTGATTGAAATGTATATCAGCCACAACGGGTACGGTGAGGGCATTTTTAAGAGCCGCTACCGTTTTCACCGCTTCCTCGTCAGGCACTGCAACACGGATAATCTCGCAGCCTGCCTGCTGAAGTCTGAGTGCCTGCTGAACGTTGCCCTCTATATCGTGGGCAGGTATATTAAGCATTGACTGAACGGTAATTTTGCTCTCACCGCCAATAAATGTGTTACCTACTTTTATAAGCTTACTTTCTCTTTTCATATTTTTCACTCCTGAAAGCTTCTATTAATAAAATCCTATACCTGAAACCCATTTGTATATATCGCTGAAGGAAACAACCGCCATAAATATAAGCAGAATCACAAGACCTGCAGCGTGAATCCAGGATGCATACTTCTGCGGAATGGGCTTTCTGACAATAAGCTCAATAAACATAAAGAACAGATGTCCGCCGTCAAGAGCAGGTATGGGAAGAAGATTGAAAAGACCGATGTTTATGGTTATCATTGCCATAATCATAAAAAGCTGTGACCAGTCGGTGGTAGCTACGCTTTCCTCGGCAATATCGGTTATAACAGAAATTGTGCCGATGGGACCTGCAAGGTCGTTTATTCCGTACTGACCGCTGATAAGGTCAAAAAGAGACAGATAAACCATTCTGCCCATTGAAAGAGCGTATCCGAAGGCATTTTTTGTAACATTGAGAACATTCTTGTCTTCGCCTAAAATGATAAAGTCAAAAACGGTAACCGTTGCAAATTCGACGTTCTCAAAGGATAACTCCTCTTCTCCTCTTTTAACGGTAAGGTTGTAGGTGTAATCCGTATCTGCCTGAATCGCCGCTATAAGCTCCTGCCCTGTAGCAACGGAAGCTCCGTTGACCGAGGTGATAATATCTCCGTCCTTAAGACCCACTCTTTTGAGTGCGGAGGAAACGGAATTTATTGAACAATCCTCACCGTAGCTGAAGTTACCGCTTGTTCTTTTTGAGAACGGCACATTTTCAAGCTCAATTTTTTTGCCGTCTCTTTTAACAACAAAATCGTAACTGCCTGAGCCGTTTCTCTGCATAAGGAAGCTTATGTCGTAGTCGGAAAAAACTCTCTTTCCGTCAATTTTGATTATCTCGTCCCCTTCTCGGAGCATCTGTGAGCTGGTTGCGCCTTCATAAAACTGGAGCACCCTGTTTGTACCCACAAGCTCTTCACCTGAAACAAGGAAGAAGCAGACGATAACACCAAGAATAAGATTAAAGGTTGCACCTGCGGCAAGAATAATCATTCTCTTCCATATTTTCTGGTTGCAATAAGCTCTTTTATCTTCGCTTTCCTCACCTTCGCCCTCCATGGAAACAAATCCGCCGATAGGGAAAAGACGCAGAGCATACTTGGTTTCCTTACCCTGCTTTTTGAGAATAGTGGGACCCATACCTATAGCAAATTCGTTGACCTTAACGCCGAAAATTTTGGCAAAGATAAAGTGACCGAATTCGTGGATAAGTATTATCAGTCCGAAAAAGAGAACTGCAATAAGTATCGGAACAGCCTTCGTTGAAAGGGTTGTCCAGATTGAGAGAAGATTTAATTCCATTTGCTGTGCCGACGGGCTAAACCCGTTCCTTTCTGTGTTTATTTGATACTGTCTCTGACTGTCTGACGGGCAATTCTGTCATATTCAAAGACATCGTCAAGTGTATGGTTTTTCTTATCCTCAACGCTTTCCATTGCAAGGCGTACCTTATCGGCAATTTCAAGGAAGCCGATTTCACCCTTTCGGAAAAGCTCATTTGCCATCTCATTTGCACCGTTGGCAACGCAGGGATAAAGACCTCCCCTTCTGATTGCATCACGGCAAAGATTAAGGCACTCGAATGTATCGTAATCCGGCTTATAGAAGGTGAGATTCTGATAATCCCATAAATTGAGCTTCTTTACCGGTGAAGGATATCTGTCGGGATAAGTAAGTGCATACTGAATGGGGATTCTCATATCGGGCACACCGAGCTGAGCTATTACCGAATTATCATTATATTCGATAAGGGAGTGAATTATGCTCTCACGGTGAACAACTATATCCACCTTGTCGGGAGCAACGTCAAAGAGCCATACTGCTTCAATAAGCTCAAGGCCCTTGTTCATCATCGATGCACTGTCTACTGTGATTTTTGCACCCATTTCCCAGTTGGGATGCTTAAGTGCCTGAGCGACGGTAACATTTTTAAGCTCGTCTCTTGTCTTGCCGAAGAAAGGACCGCCTGAGGCTGTTAATATGATTGACTTAAGCTCATCCTTTTTATTCATGCCCTGAAGGCTCTGAAAAATTGCACTATGCTCGCTGTCAACGGGAAGGATGGCTATTCCCTTTTCCTTTGCCTTATCCATAACGATTTTACCGCCTGCGACAAGGGTTTCCTTGTTTGCAAGAGCAATGTTCTTGCCTGCATCAATAGCGGCAACCGTAGGTGCAAGACCTGCTATACCGACTATGGAGTTAAGAACAGTGTCGCTTTCACCTGCGGCGGCACACTCGATTATACCCTCCTTGCCGATTAAAACCTTTGTATCAGTATCAGCTACGAGAGTGCGCAGAGCTTTTGCCGCTTCCTCGTTGGAAAGAGCCGCATATTTCGGCTTGTATTTTCTTATCTGCTGTTCGAGCAGCTTATAGTTACTGTCTGCAGTAAGTGCAACAACCTCGTAGCCCCTCATATCAACAACATCGAGAGCCTGAGTACCTATTGAGCCGGTCGAGCCTAATATTGTGAGCTTTTCAGTCACGAAAAACACCCTTTCTCAGATGGTAATTCATTTAACTTAAATACGCCTTAAGCAATATATTCCGATGCGAGCTTAAGAATACAGTAAAGAGCAGGTGCAACAAAGATACAGCTGTCAAAACGGTCCATAATGCCGCCGTGACCGGGGATAAGTCGGCTGTAGTCCTTGATGCCGAAGTTACGCTTGATTGCGGAGGCTGAAAGGTCTCCGAGCATGCTTACAAGTGAAAGAATCATTGAAACAGGGATGATAATAAGATATTTTATTGAGCTTTCACCGAAAATTGTGTAGTCGTGAAGATTTTTGCATCCGATTGTGAAAAAATAAAGGATAAGCACATTAAACAGAGATGCAAATACAACACCGCCGATTGCACCCTCAACTGACTTCTTCGGGCTTAATACGGGAGCCATCTTATGCTTGCCGAACTTAACACCGACTATGTAAGCAAAGGTATCTGTAAGCCATGAGCACGCAAAAGAAATACCTACAAAGTAAATACCCTCTTCGTGGGTGAAGCCGGGAAACCAGTCGCCTACGTTGTTAAGCCTTAAGAAGCATGCGAAAGCAAAGGGAAGTGCAACAGAAGCCATAAAGGCTGCCGAAGCGTGTGAAAATAAGATATCCTTATGGAAGAATACCATAAGTGTCATAAGTAAAAGCACATAAATGCCGTAAAGCACTCCCGTTGAGGGTAAAGCCAGGCTGAAGCCCTCTGCTATAACAGTGAAAAAGCTTACTGCACACGAAACAACAAAAAGAAGCTTGCTTTTTGCACCTACTGCTCTGACTATTTCAAAGGTGGCTGTTGCAGCAAGAAGTGCGAGAATAACCGTAATAACCGGCTGCTTATCGAGAATTATCGCTGCAAGAAAGCCTGCAAGTGCAGCTGCAATTATAGCGAACGATATCGTTCTGTCTTTTTTGAATACTTGTTTTTTCTCTGTCTTTTCCATTTTATTTTTTACCTTTCTTGTTCCTGAGGAACATTTCTGTTTTGTTTGTAGTTATCCGAGGGCGTTACTTTCTTTAGAACCCCTCAGTCAAAATCTGCGATTTTGCCAGCTTTTCCTCCGGAAACCGGCACACCCTCGTCACTTCGTGACACTCCCTCTAACAGAGGGAATTACCTTTCAAGGGATCCGAGTAACCAAAGAACTTTTATGCTTTTAAGATTTCGGGAAACCACACGGGGTCTCCCCTACTCGGCGGAATACCTCTTTCCGCTTCAGTAAGCCTCACCCGCGATTGCGCATTGCGCATTGCGAATTGCGCATTGTAATCACACTCCGCCGAAGCGACGGTTTCTTCTGCCGTATTCTTCAATCGCTCTGTCAAGGTCGTCAGATGTGTAATCGGGCCAGAGTACGTCGTCAATATAAATTTCAGCGTAGGCACTCTGCCAGAGAAGATAGTTAGAAAGTCTGTATTCACCGCTTGGCCTGATGATAAGATCCGGATCAGGCTGACCTGAGGTGTAAAGTCCGTCAGAAATCATCTCTTCCGTAATATCCTTCGGAGAAAGCTGTCCTGCCTTTACTCTTTCGGCAATTGCTCTGACCGAGTGAACGATTTCATCCCTGCCGCCGTAATTCACAGCAAGGTTTATGTTTATTCTGGTCTTATCCCTGGATTTTTCCTCGACAGTTGCCATCATCTTAAGGATATCCTTAGGCATACCCTCTCTTGCACCGAGAAAACGGATGCGGTAGCCTGCTTCCTCATTTTCAAGATATCTTTCCTGCATTTCATCAAGATAACGCCTGAAAAGATTCATAATTGCGGTAACCTCAAGCTTTGAACGCTTCCAGTTTTCCGTTGAAAAAGCATAGAAGGTAACATACTCAACACCGATTTCGGCACAGTATTCGCATATCCTTCTGAAGACCTCAGCACCGACCTTGTGTCCCTCGGTTCTGGGGAGACCTCTCAGCTTTGCCCAACGGCCGTTTCCGTCCATAATTATAGCAATATGCTTAGGAAGATTAGAGAAATTTTTAGCCATTTTCGCTCTCCTTAAATCCATTTAAATAGGCAAAAAGGGACTGTTAGGAAAACAGTCCTCTTTTTCATTCAGTTAGATTTCCATAATTTCCTTCTGCTTTGCTTCGGAAATTGTATCGATATCCTTGATTGCGTTATCGGTAATCTTCTGGATTTCCTTTTCGCCGTCCTTAAGGTCGTCCTCTGTGATTTCGGATGCCTTCTTCATAGCCTTGAGCTTTTCAATGCAGTCACGGCGGATTGAACGGGCTGCAACCTTTGAGTTTTCGGCAATCTTCTGAATGTCCTTAACAAGCTCCTTACGTCTGTCCTCTGTGAGAGGAGGGAAGGTAAGTCTGATAACGGAGCCGTCATTCTGAGGATTGATGCCGATATCTGATGTCTGGATTGCCTTTTCAATTGCCTTGAGCACTGATTTGTCCCAGGGCTGAATTGTGAGCACTCTTGCCTCTGTTGCGGAAACGGATGCGAGCTGATTGATAGGTGTCATTGAGCCGTAATAGTCAACTGTTACCTTATCAAGAATCTGGGGATTTGCTCTGCCTGCACGGATTGTGCCGAATTCTGCCTGAAGGGCACTGATTGTTTTGCCCATCTTTGTTTTTGCTGTTTCAAATACTGTCTTCATTATTTAGTCCTCTTTTCTATGTATTTTGGTTTGATTATTCTTTAACAACAGTGCCGATATTTTCACCCTTGAGTGCTCTGACAATATTCTGAGGATCGTCAAGGTTGAAAACAAGTATGGCAATATTATTATCTCTGCAAAGTGATGCGGCAGCTGCATCCATAACGTTAAGTCCCTTGGCAAGAACCTCTGAATGAGTGAGCGTATCATACTTGACCGCGTCGGCATATTTGTTAGGATCCTTGTCATAAACACCGTCAACGTTTGTTGCCTTGAAAACTATTTCAGCATCAATTTCTGCGGCTCTGAGTGCTGCACCTGTATCGGTTGAGAAGAAGGGGTTGCCTGTTCCGCAACCAAAAATTACAACCTTGCCTGCCTCGAGATACTCCACAGCCTTTGATTTTGTGAAGATTTCAGCAACCTGAGGCATCTGAAGTGCCGTGAGCACCTTAGTGTCAACACCGAGCTGAATGAGGGTATCCTGAAGAGCAAGTGAATTGATTGCAGTTGCAAGCATTCCCATTTGATCTGCTCTGGGTCTGTCCATTTCGCCGCTTGAGCGACCGCGCCAGAAGTTGCCGCCACCGACAACAATACCGACCTGTGTACCCATATCGACACATTCCTTAACTACCTTGCAGACAGTTGTTACTGTGTCAAAATCAAGTCCTCTTCCTGCTTCGCCTGCGAGCACCTCGCCGCTGAGCTTGAGAAGAATTCTTTTATATTTACTTTGCATAGTGAGTATCCTCCCTATTACTATTTATTAATATATATTCTACTAAATATATTCAGAACTGTAAAGAGTTTTTACGCTTTTTCTTATATTATTTTTATCTTTTCGGCACTTCCCGATGCACTTTCGCTTTCGAAACGGATAAGCTCAAGATTCTTTACATTTTCAGCATAAAGTCCGTGAGCATAGCTGTCGCAGAGATTACCGAAAAACGCCTTACTCTTTTCGATTGTGACATTCTCTGCATTCTTTATATAGAAGCAGGAATTTTTACTTTCTTCAATGCCTACATCAATACCGGGACGAAGGTCATAGATGCCGCAGTTCCACTTGGAGGTTTTGGTAAGCTCAACGCTCACTCTCTCAAAGGTCACGTCCTCAATCATATTATCCTCGGTGCCATGTACAAGAACACCGTTTTCACCCTTGCAGGTAACGTTGAAGAAGCGTACGTTTTTAATGTGTCCGCACTTTGTGTTTGTATCTCTTCTGAAGGCGGTAATCGCTATAGGCTCTGCACTGCCCCACCAGTCGGGACAGAAGCGTCTTGTTTCGATAATGATATTACTGTAGGAAACATTCTCAACGTTGCCGCCATCACGAATCTGAATTGAAAGTCCTCTGTTTGAAGCTGATATGGTACAGCTGTCAACGATAATGTTTCTGAAGTTACCCACACCCTCTGTGCCGATTTTGATTGCGGCTGAGGTTGAGGTAAGAGTACATCCGCTGATGATAACATTTTCTGTCGGGCCGTACTCACTGTTGCCCTTTGATGCCTTAAGGCAAATACAGTCGTCGGCGCAGGTTACATGGCAGCCGATAATACGTACGTTTGAGCAGTGGTCAGGGTCAATACCGTCACTGTTTGCAACATCCAAGGGATTAAGGATACGGATGTGTGAAACAAGCACATCGTCACAGCCCGCAGGATGCAGTGTCCAGAAGGGAGCATCCTTGATTGTGACATCCTTTACGGTGATGTGGTTACTGTTTTCGATATAGATTGTGGTGGGACGGGGATAGAAGTTGCCTGTTACGTAATACTGATCCTTTCTTTCAACAAATGCATAGCAGTTGGCGTCGATAACACCCTCACCGCTTATAGTCGCACCGTGTGCCTTATAGCCGTAGATAAAGGCAAAGG
>JAZPZK010000077.1:0-2986 GCA_045544675.1 Acutalibacteraceae bacterium | reverse complement strand
AAACAAACCTCGCCCTCGGAGTACCTTTGTACGCCGTCGGGTAACCCAAAATAAAGCTTTTCGCTTTATTTTGGCTCGGTTTGTTCATTCTGCGCATTTTTTCCGAGCCCCTAAAAAGGAGCTGTAAAAACTTTCGTTTTTACAGCTCCTTTTGTTGGAATATATCCTTAAAAATCTCAAGACCCGATATCTTCATAACCTTGCTGCTGATGTTTGAGCAAAGTGTACCCACACAGCGGTTTCCTATATCCATAAGGTGGGCGTCAATGCCGAAAACCGAGTCCTCCTTCTTTTTCCATATACTGTTGATAATCAGCCTTGCCATTTTTTCACAGTCGGTGGAAACAAAATCCATCGCCTTCCGGCTTTTTGCTGAGCTTTCGCTCTGGTTGCGGAAAATATCGGTCTTTGTGAAGCCGGGACAGATAAGCCCTACATATAAGCGGCCTCTTGTTTCTTCCCTTACCGCATCGGTAAAGCTCTTGAGTGCCGCTTTGCTTGCAGAATATACGCTCGTTCCTGCAAGGGAGCATAATGCAGCCGAGGAAGCGATGTTGATTATTGCCCCGCTTTCAGACCTGAGTATGTGAGGCATAAATGCCTTCATTGAATAAACCGCAGAATAAAAGTTTATCTGCATTGCCTTGTCAATTTCCTCAAGGCTGTAATGCTCGAAACGGTCAAACTTCGGAAGTATACCTGCATTATTTATCAGTATATCAACCTGCCTGCCCTCTTTTTCAAGGCTCTCTGCAAGCTCATTCCACTTTTCTTTATCGGATACATCAAAGGCACGGTAGCTGAAGAAGTGCGAAAAATTCCCCAGCTCTTGCTTAAAGGAAACAAGCTTGCTTTCTGTTCTGGCAACGCCTATAACGGTGCATCCGTGTTCCTTTATAAGCTTTTCAGTCACAAGCTTGCCTATTCCGCTTGAAGCACCTGTTACTATCACCGTTTTATAATCAAACCAACACTTATTCATGCTTTATTCCCCTTCCGGATTTTATCTGTTTTTAGATTATCATTCTATTAAGAAACATCTTTATTGAAATTGTTAATTTTTTGTAAACCGACCTCACCGCAGTTACAAAACATTACAATGTGTAACAATTCTTACAAACCGAGTGAAATTATACATTGACTTTGAATTCTCAGAGGGCTATAATTCAAGGCAGAGTTTAAAGTGCAAGGAGTACAGCTATGAAATTTATACCCAGAATCCCCATTGAAAACTATCTCACAAAGCCCTACGATGAATCCTGCTACGATTATCTCAAGGCAAGCTATAAAAGAATTTCACGTGATCTCGGTGAAGACTATACAGCCTTTGTTACACCTGTAGGTCCCGTTGAATCCCATACGGGAATGAAGAGACTTTTCAGCGATATTGAAAAGGTTGCTTCCTTTATTGATTCAAAGGGAATTAAAAAGGGAGATGTTGTAACTGCCTTTCTCCCCACCTGCGGTCACGCCTTTATTGCCTTTTATTCACTTATAAAGTTAGGTGTAATCGTAAATTTTGTGCATCCGCTGACTCCTCCCAATCAGCTTGAAGAGATTATGAAACACACAAACAGCAAGGCTGTGTTTATGCTCGACCTTTTTGCAGGCGGTTACAAAACTATTATTGAAAAACACCTTACAATTGTATGCTCAACCTCAGATTTCTGCGACGGCACTGCCTATGAGTATGCAAAGGGTAATGAAATGCAAAATGCAAAGGTGCCTGAACACGAAAACGTTGCAATTTACAAGGATATTCTTGCTCTGAATCTTCCCGAGGTACCTTCTGTTGAAGCTCCCTATAAGGACGATGCCGTTTATCTTCACGGCGGCGGCACAACAGGCAGAAGCAAAACAATTATCCATTCAAACTACTCAATAAACTTCCTTGCATACACAATGTATGCCCTTGACCCCGAGCACGACTACACAAACTCTTATTCTCTGTGTGTTCTTCCCTGCTTCCACGCCTACGGTCTCGGTGTTGCAATGCACTATGCTCTTTGCAATGCATACAGACCGATTATGATTCCCAAGTTTGACCCCCGGCAGGCAAATGAGCTTATCAGAAAATACTGTGTGATTGAAATTCTCGGTGTGCCCAAGATGTTCCAGAAAATGATTGAGGAAGAAAACTTCGAAAACGAGGGTGTAAAAAACATCAAGGTTATTTCTGCCGGCGGTGACTTCATCAGCGACGAATTCGTTGTATATTTCAACACAAAGCTTAAGCTTCTCGGCTCTCAGGCAAAGCTCTGCAGAGGCTACGGTCTTACGGAAATGTGCGCCGTATGCACAACCAACACCGGTATACCCGATTATAAAACCTCAACTGTCGGAAGACCTATCTACGGCACAGAGGTTGAAATCTGGGACGAAATGCGCAATAAGCTTGACGTAGGCGAAATCGGCGAAATCGTTGTAACAGGCGAAACAATGATGAACCGCTATCTTCCCGATGATATGATAAAGGAAACAGGCATCTACACCGATGAGGACGGCAAAAAATGGATAAGAACCGGTGACGTAGGCTTCCTCGACGCTGACGGACATCTTGTTTTCACAAGCCGCATCAAGAGAATCATCATCATTTCAGGCTATAACATCTACCCTGCAACCATTGAGGAAAAGGTTCTCTCCCTTAACTACATCAGCGAGGCATGCGCATGTCAGGGCTATACCGATGAGGGCAAGCCCTTTGTAAAGCTTGTGGTATCTCTTGCAAATCCCGATGCTGACAGAGATGATGCAGAAGAAAAGCTTATGCATTTCTGTCAGGAAAACTTTGAGGGATATTCAGTCCCGAGAAAAATTGAAATTATGGATGCTCTTCCCAGAACAAAAATGGATAAGATTGACTTTGTCGCTCTTTCCGATGTTCCTGCGGCAAGATAATAAAACAACCAATAAGGGGCTGCAAAAAAAGTGCAGACCGCATAAAACAAGATAAATAAAGGGTTTCTTCGGTTATGAGCTGACCGAA
>JAZPZK010000076.1:0-12627 GCA_045544675.1 Acutalibacteraceae bacterium | reverse complement strand
ATAGCATAAAACACAAAAACAGTGTTTTTGTCTGTTCTTCATCATTTTTTATATTTTAAAGGGTTCCTTCGGTCAGCTCATAACCGAAGAAACCCTTTATTTATCTTGTTTTATGCGGTCTGCACTTTTTTTACAGCCCCTTTTATTTTTTTATAAGGCTTTTGTTTATCTGAAGGGCCACAAAGCAGGATGCGACGGCCTTGAGCAGGTCACCGATAATAAAGGGCAGGGAAATGCTCACAAAAGAGCTTGTCAGAGACGATGAGGTCACCGCACTCATAAAAAGAACAGCGGTGATATGCTCTGTCGGTATACCTATAAGCACCGTTACGGCAAGATATCGCCTGAGCTTCAGGTGTTTTCCTCTGAAGTGTGACATCATAAAAACGGCAAGAATAAAGCCGAAATAATAACCGCCTACAGGACTTAAAAGTCGGGAAATTCCTGAGGTGCCGCCTGAAAAAACAGGCAGCCCCACAGCTCCCATAAAAACGTAAAGCAGTACCGACAGCACAGCGTCACGCTTTTTAAGGCAAAGGGCAGTAAGATTTATAAAAAGGCTCTGAAAGGAAAGCACAGCCGCTGTCATAGGCAGGGGTATAACAAAGTATGAGCTAAGGCACATAAGCGCCGTACAAAGAGAAATGAAAGCCATTGAGCGGATGCTTTCGTGGGCTTTACGGTTGTAGCTGATAGGGGTCACCTCTTTTTCTTGGGCTGTTCTGAATTTTGAAAAAGAACAATTACAACAATGAAAATCTGCCGGGAGCTTCTTTTCCCCGACAGATTACCGAGATTATTTATTAACCTTATGATATCTTAAGTGGCACACATCGTCACCGTTGGCTATTGTTTTAGGAAGATCCAGCTCTGAATAATAGCGTTCACCGATGCCTCTGTCACCGCACATTGCAATGTCGCAGAGCATTGCGATTTCTTCATCGCTGCAGCCTGCCTTCTGCCAAGCCTTTACAAGGGGACAGTAATGGAATTCAATTTCAAGCTCATCATCGGTGCAGTTTTTGATATCCATTTCAAAAACAAGCTGAGCCGGAAGGGTGAAAAGCGTTTTCTTAAGCCCCTTAAGTGATGCGGTTTTACCCTTATAAACTAAATTTCTGCCCTGCATAAGGCCACAACGCTTAACTGCGGCTGAGCCGAAATCTCTGGGGTCAAGACCTCTTTTCTGCGCCTCGTCGCAAAGCAGATAAAGCCAGGTAGCTCTGTGCTCAAGCTGTTCACGTACTGCTGTGATGATGGGATTTTTGATTTTTGCTTCATTTTTAACCTTGCTCATAATATCATTCCTTTTTTTTTATTGGTATGATATCATTTTATCACTAAATGTAAAAAAATCAAGAAGTTTAATTTATAATTTCTGCTCCTGAAGCCAGGCTTCATAGTCTTCCTCAAGGGCATCAAACTCTGCTTTGATGCTTTCATCGTTAAGTGCATACTGCTGTCTGCCGTCTGAGAAAATTCCTGAGTATTCGGCAACAGATGAGTATTCGCCGTTTCTCAGAGCAGTCAAAGCCTTGTCCGAGAGACTCTGTGCAGTCTCAACGATTTCAACAAGCTCTGAAAAAGCCTTTTCGTCAAGATTCTTAATGCTCTGAATGATTGAGTCAAAATATCCCTCCTCAGCGCCGTAGCCGAAGGATGAGCTTTCTCCTCCCACATTATAGCGTGCAACCGAGCCGCTGAGGTATCTGCTTTCACCGTCAACTGTCATGGTGAGAGTGGGCCATTTGCATACAAATTCAAGGTATGCAAACATCTTATCAAGCTCAGCAACCACGCCTGCCTGTGTAAGCTGCTGCCACTTTTTAGCGTCCTTGCTGAGGTTTTCCTCGCTTGCTGCGGCAACGCTTGCATTTTTGATGCGGTATGAATAGCTGTAGCCTACGCTGTCGGTAATATCTTCAAAAACCAATATACCTGTTACGGTTATAAGCTCATCGGTATAGGTGAAGCCTTCTTCCGGCTTTGCATATACAGCAATGGTATCTGCAAGCTCTGAGCTGTGGTCGCCGCTGAAGGGCTCATCATTATAGGGTGTGCTTGAAAG
This sequence comes from Acutalibacteraceae bacterium, assembly GCA_045544675.1. Taxonomy (GTDB): domain Bacteria; phylum Bacillota; class Clostridia; order Oscillospirales; family Acutalibacteraceae; genus UBA6857. Next base: position 10,559 of record JAZPZK010000076.1, on the reverse strand, counting down.
ATAGAAGAAATAATCCTTATCGGGCATAAGTGTGGACATATATCCGGTAAGCTCAACCTCCTGACCCTCAAGCTTCTGCATATCCTTGACTCTGTTTGTGAAGCGAAGGGTATTACCCTGAACTGAGGCGTGACCACCACAGGCTGTGAAACAGAAAAGAACTGTAAGAACTGCAAGCAATACTGAAATCAGCTTTTTCATAGCTGTACCTTCTTTCTTTGATAATAAAATAATTATGGTTTATTTTTCCTGAGAAAAAAGTAATATTCCGTTTTTACTCAGAAATTATACCATTAAAGCTGTGCTGTGTCAAATAGACTTCTTGACAAAGAGAAGCGAGGATGCTAATATCTTCATATATCAGATGAGGAGATAGCTTATGAACAGTATTATCCGGAGCCTTTTTGAAAGAAAATCCGTACGTGCCTTTGAAAAAAAGGATATTGATGAAGAAACACGCAGAATTATTCTGGAAAGTGCCTGTCAGGCTCCTACTGCAGGCAATCAGCAGCTTTATACAATAATAAATGTAACCGAGCAGAGCATCAGGGATAGGCTTGCCGTGTCCTGCGATAATCAGCCCTTCATTGCCGATGCACCTATGGTGCTTATTTTCTGCGCTGACTGTAAAAAGTGGTATGATGCCTATACTTCAATCGGTCTTTCACCCAGAGACCTTTCAAAGGGAGATCTGCTTCTTGCTGTGGAGGATGCGCTCATTGCCGCACAGAATGCAGTTGTTGCCGCAGAAAGCTTAGGTCTTGGCTCCTGCTACATCGGAGATATACTCGAAAACAGAGAATATCACAAGCAGCTTCTTTCTCTTCCCGATAAGGTTTTGCCTGTTGCAATGCTCGTTATCGGCTACCCGACAGCGGCGGCAATTGAAAGAAAAAAGCCGGAAAGAGCCCCTATGGAATATATAGTTCACGAAAACGGATATAAGGCACACACGGCGGAAAGTCTCAGAGAGATGCTTATTCATTCTGCGGGCGTGAAGGATTATGAAGCCTGGCTTACAGCCTTCTGCAAAAGAAAGTATGATTCAGACTTCTCAAGAGAAATGATGAGAAGCGTTGAGGAATATCTTAAGGAATATGACGTATAAGAGGGTTGACAGACCCTCTTTTGCGGTGTATAATACGTAAAAAATAATTACTGCCACCGGGTAGTTGAATGTGTGAGCATTCGTTTATGTATCGTTAGGTCTTTGAAGATACATAGCGGATGTTTATTTTTTTAGGAGGCAATATGGCGGAAACAAAATCAATTTTTACATATTTCACTAAGTTTGAGCTTTTTTTGTGGAGCTTTTCCGTGTTTACTATTCTGCTTTTCTTTTTTCTTTTTCATTCTGAGGATTACGTAACCCTTATTTCGTCACTGATCGGGGTAACATCGCTGATATTCTGCGCCAAGGGCAACCCGACAGGTCAGGTGCTGATGATAATCTTCGGCAGCGTTTACGGTGTTATTTCATACGGATTTTCCTATTATGGTGAGATGATAACTTATCTTGGCATGACAGTACCTATGGCGGTGCTTGCACTTATTTCCTGGTTGAGAAACCCCTATAAGGGTAAAAAATCGCAGGTTAAGGTTAACCGTCTGCCAAAAAAAGAAATACCGCTTATGCTGATTCTTACAGCGGCAGTTACGGTGATTTTTTATTTCATTCTTTCTTATTTCAATACTGCTAACCTTTTTTTCAGCACCGTTTCCGTTACGACAAGCTTTATCGCAGTTTATCTCACTTTCCGCAGAAGCCCATATTTTGCCCTCGCCTATGGCTTCAACGATATTGTTCTTATTGTTCTGTGGGTGCTTGCCTCAATGGAGGATATATCTTATGTATCTGTTGCGGTCTGCTTTGCGGTTTTTCTCATAAATGACCTTTACGGCTTTATCAGTTGGCTGAAAATGGGCAAGAAACAGAAGAAAGATGCCTGAAGAGCCGCCCAAAAGGTTGATTTTATTTAAAGAAAAGGGTATAATCAACAGGCATAAATTATATAAGGCGGTTTTAAAATGAAAATACTGAAAAACGTTCCCGGCATATTGCTTTCCGTTGCCGTTGCGGCAGTCGCATGTCTGATCGAAGGTCTGCTTGAAAATCTGCTGGAAATTCATCTTGTGGGCTCTGCAGTTATTGCTATGTTTCTGGGTATGATAATAAATTGTTTTCTCAGGGACAACAAGTTTTTTGCCGAGGGACTTAAGTTCACATCGAAAAAAATACTCAAATTTGCAATTATTCTTCTCGGCCTTTCGCTTAATATCACCACCATTCTCAATGTGGGCAGAATGTCTCTTACCGTTATGGTGTTCACTCTTCTCACCTGCTTTGGCGGCGGATATTTCATCGGCAAGGCCCTTGGCCTTAACTGGAAGCTTTCCAACCTTATTTCTGCCGGTACGGGCATCTGCGGAGGCTCAGCCATTGCGGCAATAGCACCCACAATCGATGCAGATGACAACGATGTGGCATACGCTATGTCGGCAACCTTCCTTTTTGATATGGCGATGATTGTTCTCTTTCCCATTATGGGCAGAGAGCTTGGTATGACCGACGAGGCCTTCGGCATCTGGGCAGGTACGGCGGTTAACGATACCTCATCCGTGGTCGCTACAGGATATGCTTTTTCTGAGGGCGCAGGCGATTTTGCCACTATGGTAAAGCTGACAAGAACTCTTGCCATTATCCCGACGGTTATCACCTTTGCACTCATTCAGCTTCGTTTGAAAAGAAAGGAAGCACTTGCAGAAAGCGGCAACCCCGAAGAGCTTAAGGCTAATTTCAGCATAAAGAAAATTTTTCCCTGGTTTATTCTTGGTTTCCTTGCAATGTCTGTTGTTGCAAGCATATTCCCCATTCCCTCAGAGGTTGTGTCCGGCACAAAGTCCGTAAGCAAATTCCTTATGGTCTGTGCGTTGGCGGCTATAGGTCTTAAGACGTCCTTTGCGGGACTCAGAAAATCGGGAATACGTCCTATGATTCACGGATTTATTATTTCTGCCTTGGTTGTTATTGTTGCTCTGCTTGTGGAAATGGCAATGGGCATCGTATAAAGAAAAGACCCCACATCTTATGCCGAGTGTTCATAAGGACACTCGGCAGTTTTATTCGCCATACGGCGAGTGATATTGCTTCGCAGTGATATTTGTCTTGCGACAAGTGATATTGCCTTCGGCAGTTTTCGGCGAATAAAATAACACTGAAGCCGTAAGGCTTCAATATCACTTTTGATTTATCAAAAATATCACTGCAAATTTTAATTTGCAATATCACTCATACATATCGAAAAAATAATTTGTTTTTCTGCATGGTTGCTTTGAAGTATATAACCCACTATGACACTTTCAGCTTGAAAGTGTCTGTTTTTTTATAAAAAAATTATGAGACACCTTATAAAAAGTGTCTCATAACTGCATAAATATTTATTTCTGTCCTTAGCAACCCCGCTCATAAGCTCAGGGGCTTTTTTTGTTTTTATATGACCGCTTAATTATTAAAAAATTTTGAATAATCCATTGACATTTAGTGTCCGTTGATATATAATATAGCCATATTAAGGGAAATCCTTGATAAATCTAAATATGGAGGACAAAACAATGGCAGAATTTTTCGAGAAGTTCGAGAAGATTTGGCAGGAGCTTTGGGCATATCTTTACAAGGTATTCGCATACTGGTATCCTGAAGAAGATGCTGAATAATTAATCTTACTTATTTAAATTTTTAAAGAAGGAGGATAATACAATGAATTTTGACGCACTTAAGGATATGTACGCAATGCTTTGGGACTTCATCTATGCAGTTCTTGCTATCTTTGGCATTGAAAAGGATGAAGAAGGCAACCTTATTAAGAAATAAGTCATTGATTCTACGGAATTAAACAATTGTTTAAAAAACAAAACCCGCTTTTCAGCGGGTTTTGTTTTTTCTGTTTATATATTAAAAAATAATATTGACTTTTTATGGAAAAAAATGTAAAATCAAATTGTACCATGAGTACAAAATAATCTGGAGGTAATAACTATGGATGCATTTTTTGAAAAAATTGAAGAAATTTTAAACTGGATCAAAAACTTCATCGCACAGATCATCGGTCTTGCAAACGGTGAAACCGGTACAGAAGGCGAAGACACAGGAGCAACAGAATAAGCTTAAAAGGAAAAGCTGTGCAGGTCTGCACAGCTTTTTATTTTTATTGTTCTTCATATTTACACACGTCAATCCAACCGAGGCTCTCAGAATATCTCTCGAGCTCATCCATATTGAGCTCAATTGCGCTGTTGCTGCTTCCGCAGGCAGGGAAAACAGTTTCAAATCTTTTCAGGGAGTCATCAAGATAAACCTTAACGCCCTCATTTATTGCAAAGGGACACACTCCGCCCACCGAATGACCGATAAGCTCGTCAACCTGCTCGAAGGAGAGCATTTTAGCCTTCTGGTGGAAAAATTCCTTATATTTTTTGTTGTCTATACGTGCATCGCCTGCAACAACAATCAGCACAGGCTCATCCTTAACAAGGAAGGAGAGGGTTTTGGCAATTCTTTTGCCTTCTACACCCACAGCCTTGGCTGCAAGCTCAACGGTAGCACTTGAAACCTCAAACTCAAGGATTCTGTCCTCCATACCGTATTTGATGAAATATTCTCTGACCTTTTCTATTGCCATTATTATCACATCCGTAAGATTTTTTATAATTATAGCTCTGTCGGCTGTCAAAGTCAAGGGTATGGCAATTGACAAGGGGCGGATTTGCGTTTATACTTTAACTGTAAAACAGAAAGGGGTTGCAGACGATGAAAACCTTAAGAGAAAAAGCCGAAGAAAACATAATAGTTGTAGCTCACCGAGGGGTAGCGGGGGGCAACATACCCTGCAACACAAAGGCATCCTATGAAATCGCACTAAAGCAGGGTGCCGATATGCTTGAGATTGACCTTAACTGCAGCCGTGACGGCAAGCTTTTCCTTTTTCATCCGCTTAAGGAAATTGCGCATCTCGGCAGTATAGTGCCACTAAATCTGCTGTCCTATAAGGCTATAAGCAAAAAGCGTTACGTGAATTATGACAGAACGAAAACTCAGTTTCCCATAATGTCCTTTGAGGATTTTCTTGAGCAGTTCAAAGGCAGATGCTATATAAATATCGATAAATTCTGGTCAAATCCGCAGAAAATATATGAAGAAATAAAAAGGCACGGTATGACCGATCAATGTCTTGTTAAAAGTAAGCCATCGGAAAAGGTTTTCAGACTTCTTGAGGAGCTTGCACCCGAGCTTCCTTATATGCCTATTGTCAGAGATGAGCACACCTGCCATGAGGAGCTGCTGAAAAGAAACATAAATTACATCGGCGTTGAGGCGCTTTTCAGAGAGGATACCGAATACCTTGCAAGCGATGAGTTTATAGAAAAGATGCACCGTGACGGAATACTCGTGTGGGCAAACGCCATAATTTATGATTGTAAGCAGCAGCTTGCGGGAGGACACAGCGACGATGCGGCCCTTACGGTCGGCGAGGATGCCGCCTGGGGATGGCTGAGTGATAAGGGCTACGATTTCATTCAGACGGACTGGCCGGGAATGCTGGTTGATTATCTGAAAAAAGCTGATAAATATTATAAATAAGGTGATAAAATGAAAAACAGACTGATAATTTTTGATTGCTTCGGCGTGATTTTTGAAGAGATAGCACCCGTCTTTTTCAGAAATCATTTTGAAGAGAAGACTGCTGCAGCTCTCAAGGAAAAATATTTTGTACCTGCCGACCTTGGTGTAATAACCGGAGAGGAGCTTTTTGACCGTATGTCGGCGGAATTGGGAATGAAGAAGGAGGACATCCTGAGTGAGTGGGAAACCCTTATACGCCTTCGTTCCTATATGGTACCCATTATCGAAAAGCTCAGAGATACAGCGGATATAGCCCTTCTTTCAAATGCACCGCTGGGCTTTGTTGAAAAAATATTCGAAGAAAACAGTCTGACCCCTCTTTTCGACAGGATATTCGTCTCCTCAAAGCTTAAAATGGCAAAGCCGGACCCTGCAATTTACCTTCACTGCGTAAATTCCTTCGGTAAAAAGTACGATGAAGTATTTATGATAGACGACAACGCCAAAAATCTTGAAAGGCTTCCCGAAATCGGCATAACCCCAATTCTTTTCACCGATGCTGAGACTATGCTCAGAGAACTCAGCAAAAAATGACCGAATAATACAAAAATAACAACCGATAAAGCAAAAAAATGCCGGGTTTACGCTTTTGTGATATATTTGTATTGAATTTCAGAAATTTATTAAGTTTTTCTTACAATCTTTTTAATTTTATTGACACATATTTAACTGTGTGATATTTTTGAAAAAAGAGGGATTATTCTCTCAAAAAATAAAAAAGGAGAAATTATTATGAAAAAAGTTATAGCAGTTGTTATCACCGTAATTATGCTTATGTCACTTTGCGGAATGCAGTCCTTTGCATTTACGGTAAAGCTTCCCACTGTTACAGGTGTTGAATCTGTTGCAGGCACATCCGTTTCAATGAAGGCTCTTGATAACTCAAAGAAGAATATGGATGATCAAATTGCATATGTTACAGAAGAGTTTGGTATTTCCATTGAAGAATTACGCGAGCATTGCGAAGAGTTCTTCGGCGAGAGCTTTGAGGATATGTTTTACAGATTTCAAGTAAGCGATATTCTTGCTCTTACTCTTTCTGACGGCTCAGAGGTTGAGATTGACACCGATTTATATTACGAAATCGACAGATACACCGAAATCAACGTCAATGCCTATGTTACATACGATGATTATCTCACCGCAAAGCAGGAAAATGCCGATACAGTAAACGTAACGTTTGACTGTGAGGTTTACAGCTACATTTCGGGCATATCAAAGGATTCCTCTTTTGTTATTGAGGCAGAGCTTGTAGACTGCTTTGTTAAGGATTTTACTCCCGTATCTGTTATTGATTATTCCCTTTATGAGGATTCAGATGAGCTTGACCTTGAGGGCAAGAAGTTCCTTGTAACCTATGCAGACGGCACAGCAAAAACCTACACTGCGAAGTTTGATGCTGCTGAGGAAGGCTTTATGCTTAACGGCGAGTATCTCTATGTATGGTTTGATGATGATAAGGTAACAATCGAATATATGGATGAATTCTATGAGCACAGCGTAAGCTTTGACGGCGAAAGCCCCTACGAGAGCATAGAGATTGTTGACTATGAGCTCAGCGAAACAGAGGGCCTTACCTCTGTAACCTATGAGATAACAGATAACAAGGGTAATAGCAAGAGCTTTACTGCCGATATGACTCCTTATCTTGAAGAGGGCAGCCTTTATCCCGAATACTATTACTCAATGGTAGATGTTTACGATTCATACGGTGTATACGTTTGCTGTGATGAATCTATTGATTACGACAGCGCACTTCCCGTGGTTTCCGCTATGGAGCTTTATGTTTCTATGGGCGACCTTTACAGTGAAAGCGTTGAAATAGAATACTATACTCCTACAGAGGAAGAAAGGGATATCCTCACTGTTATTGAAGATATAATCGCAGGTATTCTCACAGCATTTTTCGATATTTTATCATTCTTTGATACTGAATCGGTGATTTAATCACAAGTCAGTTAAAACAGGATAATCAATTTCACCCGGAAATAACTCCGGGTGATTTTTTTGCGCTTAATTTATAAAATACAGTTGTTTTTTTTCGTGTTATAATGTAAAATCAAAGAGAATGTACTGTAAAATAAAAAGAGGTAAAAAATGGCAACTAATGAGTTTTTTGATTTGCGTAAGCAGATCATCGAAAAAGATTTTAAAAATATGAACGATAAGCAGAAGCAGGCAATCTTTCAGGTAAAGGGCCCTGTGCTTATCTTAGCCGGTGCGGGAAGCGGAAAAACAACCGTTCTTGTTAACCGAATTGCAAATATTGTCAAATACGGCAATGCCTATGTGAGTAAAAGAGTTGATTTCGAGCCTACGCAAGAGGATATCCGTAATATGCAGGCTTATCTTGAAGGTGACGAAAGCAGACTTTTTGACATAGAGGATTTGCTTTGTGATGAGCCGGCAAAGCCCTGGCAGATTCTTGCCATCACCTTCACCAACAAGGCGGCAAACGAGCTTAAGGAAAGGCTTGAGAAAATGCTCGGTCAGCAGGCGTCTGATATATGGGCTTCCACCTTCCATTCCTGCTGTGTAAGAATTCTGCGCCGTGACGGTGAGGTTTTAGGCTATAGCAAAAACTTTACCATATACGATTCCGACGACTCGAAGCGTCTTGTCAAGGAGTGTCAGCGTCAGCTCGGAATAAGCGAAAGCAATCTTTCCTATAAAACAATTGTCAATGAGATAAGCAGCGCCAAGGATTCCATGATTTCTCCCGACCTTTATGCTGAGGATGCCTCAAAGGGCAAGGATGCAAGAAGAAGTCAGATAGCAAAGGTTTATCAGATGTATCAGCAGGAGCTCAGAAAGAGTGATGCTATGGACTTTGACGATATAATCTTCAACACAGTCCGTCTTCTTGAGCAGAATCCGGAAATAAGGGAGTATTACCAGCGCAAGTTCAGATATATTATGGTTGATGAGTATCAGGACACCAACCATGCGCAGTACCGTCTTACGGAGCTTCTTGCCGCAGGACACAGAAACATCTGTGTTGTAGGTGACGACGATCAGAGTATTTACCGTTTCCGCGGTGCAACAATAGAAAACATCCTGAACTTTGAAACACGCTATGCTGAGTCAAAAATCATCCGTCTTGAGCAGAACTACCGTTCCACCCAGACAATTCTTGATGTTGCGAATGAGGTTATCTCCAACAACAAGAAGCGTAAGGGAAAAAACCTCTGGACAGCTAACGGCGGCGGTGACAAGGTTGTTATCAACAAGGCGTACGACGAAGGCGACGAAGCAAGATTTATTGCAGACACAATAGAAGAAAACGTAAGTACGGGCAAATTCAGCTTCAGCGACCACGCCGTGCTTTACCGTATGAACGCCCAATCCAACTCCATTGAAAGAACGCTTGTCAAGGCAGGTATACCTTACCGTATTATCGGCGGTAACCGCTTCTATGACAGACTTGAAATCAAGGATGCGATAGCTTATCTCACCGTTATAAACAACCCGGGAGATAATATCCGCCTCAGACGTATTGTCAATGTTCCCAAGAGGGGAATAGGCGACACAACGGTCAATAATGCTTTTGATATTGCAACGGGGCTTGGTGTAACACTTTTTGATGTGTTCAGCCACGCTGATGAATATGAATCCCTTAAGCGTAGCGCAAAAAAGCTGATGGAATTCACCGGACTAATTGAGGAGCTCAGACAGCTTGTAGATAATATGCCTCTTGATGAGCTTTTCAAAAAGGTGCTGGACAGAACAGAATATATTCCTCACCTTCGCCTTGATAAGGAAAAGGGAGCGGAAAGAGAAGAGAACATCAACGAGCTTATCACAAACCTTATGACCTATGAAAAGGAAAACGAGGGCGCGACCCTTTCAGGCTTCCTTGAGGAAGTTGCTCTTATGACGGATATTGATAACTACAACGCTCAGACAGATGCAGTTGTTCTTATGACAATCCACTCGGCAAAGGGACTGGAATTTCCCGTTGTATTTATCCCCGGTATGGAGGAGGGCATCTTCCCCGGTATACAGAGTATGTATTCAGGCGACGACATAGAAGAGGAACGCCGTCTTGCTTATGTAGGCATCACAAGAGCCAAGAAAAACCTTTATCTTTCCCACGCTCAGACGAGAATGCTTTTCGGCACCACCTCCAGAAATATCCCATCAAGATTTATTGTGGAAATTCCCGATGCACTCACCGAAAAGGTAGGCAGAAGACAGAGCTCACAGATGTCCTTCGAGCAGCTTGTCAGAGGTGACTATGAAAGAACAGGCGAGCGACAGAGCCACTCAGGTAACGGCTATCTTGCAAGGCAGCGTGCAGAGCTCAGAAAGACTACCGAAGCACCCAAGGTATCCTTTGCGGCAGGTGACAGCGTTAAGCACAAGGTCTTCGGCAAGGGCGTAATTGTTTCGTCAAAGCCTATGGGCAACGACTCAATGCTTGAAATTGCCTTTGAAACTGCAGGCACCAAGAAGCTTATGGCTAATTATGCTAAGCTTGAGAAAATCTGACAAGCTTTTAAAAAGTAGTAAGCAGCAAGCAGTAAGGGGAATGCCCTGCGGACATTCCGGGGCTGATAAAATATTTAAATAGGAAGTGTGTTTATGATTTTATATAATGTTAAAAGTTACGGAGCTCTTGCAGACGGTGTAACCGATGACGGTGCAGCAATACAGAAGGCGATAGACGACTGTGCAAAAAACGGCGGCGGTACTGTTATACTCGAAAGCGGCAGCTATTACAGCCATTCAATTCAGCTTCGTGAAAATGTTGAGCTTCATCTTCAGAAGGGTGCAACACTCAGAGCGAGTGCCGATATAAATTCATATATCAGACCATGTGAAACCATAAATGATCCGAAAACCGCCCTTGTAGGTAACCCGGTAACGGGCAAGCCCT
>JAZPZK010000075.1:0-21947 GCA_045544675.1 Acutalibacteraceae bacterium | reverse complement strand
AATTATGATTCAGGTGCCTAAGGCAGTTTAAATTCAAATATTTTTCGTTTAGACAAAATGCAAAAACCTCGCAAGGCTGACGCCTTGTGAGGTTTTTTCGTGAAGTATAAGCGGAAAAGAGTGGATTTAAACCTGTTAAATCCCTAAACGAGCCACCCTTTCTACCTGCTCTTTTAAAACCTTATAAATCAGTTGTTGCCGAAGATATTTCTGCCCTTGAATACGGGAAGAATATCGCTGTCGTCATCATCTGTATCGTCGAAAATTGACTCTGTTTTCTGTGCGGGAGCTTCAACGGGAGTTGCGGGCTGTACCGGTACTTCTGCTGCCTGAGGCTCAACAACCTGTGCGGGCTGAACGGGAACGAATTCTGCCGGTGCAGCGCCTGCTGCTGATGCTGCGGCTGCCTTTTCAAAAATTGATACGAAGCTCTGGCCGAACTTTGTTGAAGCAAAATCAATAGTTTCAGGATCCATTGAAGTGAAAATTGATGCTGAATCCTTTCTTGTTGACTGGCTGATGAATTCGGGAGCTGCCTGCTGAACGGGCTGTGCTGATGCCTGAGCTGCTTCTGAAGCAACTGTCTTAGCATTTTCACCGATACCGAAGCCTGTTGCGATAACTGTGATAAGCATTTCGTCGCCCATATCTTCATCAAATACAGAACCGAAGATGATGTTTGCATCGGGATGAGTTGCATCTGCGATGAGTGAGCCTGCCTGCTCGATCATATCAAGTGACATATCCGATGAGCATGTAACGTTGATGATTACGCCGCTTGCACCGTCGATAGCTGTTTCAAGAAGGGGGCTTGTGATAGCCTGCTTTGTTGCTTCTGCTGCGCAGTCTGCACCTCTGCCGCGGCCGATACCCATATGAGCAAGACCTGCATCCTTCATTACGCTCTTGATATCTGCAAAGTCAAGGTTGATGTAACCGGGAACCTTGATTGTATCTGAAATACTCTTAACGCCCTGCCAGAGAACATCGTTTGCCTTGCCGAAGGCATCCTTCATGCTGAGGCTCTTATCTCCGAGAAGCTTAAGTCTTTCATTAGGTATAACGATAAGGCTGTCTACATGCTTTTCAAGCTCTCTGATGCCGTCTTCAGCCTGCTTCATTCTCTTTCTGCCTTCAAACTTGAAGGGCTTTGTAACAATACCGACAGTAAGAGCACCGAGCTCTCTTGCAATTTCTGCAACAACGGGAGCTGCACCTGTACCTGTGCCGCCGCCCATACCTGCGGTGATGAATACCATATCTGTTGAACGAAGAGCATCTGCAATAACGTCACGGCTTTCTTCAGCAGCCTTTCTGCCGATTGCAGGATCGCCGCCGGCACCCATACAGCCGGTTACCTTTTCACCGATCTGGATTTTATGAGTTGCCTTTGAATTTTCAAGAATCTGTCTGTCTGTGTTGATTGAAAGAAATTCAACACCGACAATACCTGACTCAACCATTCCGTTAACAGCGTTTCCGCCGCCACCGCCGACACCGATTACCTTAATCTGGTTATAGGCGATATTTTCGTTATCGATAATAAAAGCCATTTTACTTCCTCCTGTAATATATCAATTTTGGTATAATCAAATTAAGTCATACGCCGCAATTGGGCATAATATCTTATTATCTTTAAGATTATAACACGACTTTTCCTAAATTACAATAAAAAATATGTATAAGATTTTGGATTTTTTCTTATATTTTTGTAAAAAAAGGAAAAATAATCCGTCAATCCGCCTTAAGAGTACCCTTCTGGAAGGCAGGTGCCTTTGTTTTGACGTTTATATAACCCTTTTCGCCTTCGGTGAACTGGGTGCTTATGATATTGCCCGCATCGGTTATCTGACGTTCAACATCAAAGCAGGTGCCGAGATAAATCATGATTCCGCCGCTGTAAAGTCTGACGTTGCGCAAATCCGAAGCATTGATAACACCGCTTTTGATTATTCCCTGATTTTCTGCCGCAGTTACTATGCTTTTTACGATTTCATATCTCTCACTGTCAGCTTCATCGGGCGTGTACTGAGCGCCTATCTGAACATCCTGAATTTTTTTGAAGCCTTTTATTCTGAAAAAGCCCTCCTGAAGATCCTTGACCTCATCGGAAAGAATTTTTCCGTATCCGTCAACACATATGTAATTTTTTCCGTTGACTATCAGATATTTGTCTGTTGTTGCCGTAACACAAAGTGTAATGCTGTCGGGAAGCTGCCTTTTTATTTCGATGCTGTGCACATAGGGAAGCTCTGCGGCAATAAGGGTATTGATATTTTCCTCTCTTAGGGCAAACATATTGTCACCTACAGAAACCCCGGCAGCGGTAATTATCTCTTCCTTGGTATAAATACTGTCCCCTTCAACCTTTATAACTGCAACAGGGGCTCCCTTTGAATAAATGTATATTCCGAGAAAAGCAATTATGAAAACCAAAAACAGACTAACGGAAATTATGTTACGCCTGATGCGTTTCTTTCTCTTTTTGGCAGCTCTTTCCTTACTCATTTCGCTGGGTGATTTGCCGCCTCTGAGTCCTTCGTCAAAGTGCCTGTCCTCTTTATTTCTCTGCTGAGTCTGTCTGAGTTGCTTTGCCTTGTTTCTTTTTGCATCTGCAGAAGAAGTAAGCTCTGATATGGGACGTCCCTTCGGAGCTCTGTCTTTTTTTGCCGAAGACTTGCTTCTGCCCTTCTTTTCTATATCATTTCCGCCTCTTCCCTCTGATATTGAAGGAGCAGGCGCCGGCTTCTTTGGCTGAGCTTTTTTTGCTTGGGATTTATTCTTTTTGGGTTGCGGACTTTTCTTAGCCGGCATCTGCTCTGTCTTTCCCGTGCTTATCGGAGTCCACATATCTGAAGAAATGTTTTTAGGCCCATCCGTCTTTTTTGTCTTTGACGCTGAGCCTGAATATTTACCGAAGGTCTGTGATGTATTTTCTTTATTACGGTCTGCCATTTTGCACCTCGCTTATAATTATAGGCAGAGTATCATCTCCCGTGAAGAAGCGTAATACATCTGCCTGAAAAGAAGCTTAATTTATATCGGTACGTTGCATCTGAAAATATCCGCACCTATTGATTTCAGACATTCCTCTGTTTTTTCATAGCCTCTGTCAATATGCTCAAGACCTGTGATAACCGTTCTTCCTTCAGCGGCAAGCCCTGCTACAATCAGAGCCGCTCCTCCTCTGAGGTCAGGAGAGCTGACTCTTGCACCGTGAAGCTTTTCAACGCCGTCTATCAGTGCAACCTTACCTTCAATCTTGATTTTAGCACCCATACGGCTTAGCTCACCTACATGCTTGAAACGGCTTTCAAATATATTTTCAACTATTACGCTCGTCCCCTTTGCAAGACTGACCATTGCCATAAAGGGAGCCTGAGCATCGGTAGGAAAGCCCGGATAAGGCATCGTTCTGATGTCACGTATTGCACGAAGACGTTTATTCATACGGATGGATACACTATCTGAGCTGCTGCTGATTCTGCATCCTGATGCTTCAAACAAGGGAAGCACCGACAGAAAATCCCCCGGCGAAACTTTGTTGAGTGTTACATCTCCGCCGGTTGAAGCCACCGCACACAGATATGTCAGCGCAACTATGCGGTCAGGAATAACAGTATGTTCACAGCCATGACTTCTTTCAACGCCGTCAATTACAACTGTGCCCTCTCGCCCTACCTCTATTTTACAGCCTGCACTGCACAGAAATGCGGCAAGATCGCTGATTTCAGGCTCTCTTGCGGCATTGAGAATAACCGTTCTTCCTTTAGAAAAAGCTGCGGCAAGGATTATATTCTCAGTAGCACCCACACTCGGGAAGGAAAGGCTTATAACTGCACCCTTTGTTTTTTCAGTAAGACTGCAGTTTATCTCACCGCCCGATTCATCAACAGTCACACCCAGCTTTCTCAGAGAGCTGAGGTGAAGATCTATAGGTCTGAGACCTATTTCACAGCCGCCCGGAGAGGTAAGCACAGCTTTTCCCGTTCTTCCCAGCACCGAGCCGAGAAAAACAATTGAGGAGCGCATCTCTCTCATAAGCGAATCGGGAATACGGTAATCGGACACGCCTCTTGCATCAACCGTTACCGTGTGACCCTGTCTTGTAACCTTACAACCAAGGTGCCTGAGTATTTTAACCGCCGCATCCACATCTGTAAGGTCGGGGCAGTTATGAATAACGCTGATACCGTCAATAAGCACCGTGGAAGCAAGTATAGGCAGAGAGCTGTTTTTTGAGCCCTGTATATCAATTTCACCAAAAAGCTGTCTTGCGCCGTTAATGATGATGCTTCGCATAAAACCACACCTTTCACCCTATGATATGCAAAAAGGTGAAAAAAAGTGATTTTCTTTGTGATTTTTACTCTTTTATAAGAGAAATAACGATATCTGCTATCTTTTCCTTGGCATCACTAACTGCCATAGCCTTTGCATTTGCTTCAATTTCTTTTCTGAGTGTGTCATCGTTAACAAGAGAAAGGAAAAGCTCGTTCATTTTTTCTTTTGTAAGCTCTTTTTCCTCAATAACTCTTGCGGCATTCTTATTAACAAGAGCCATCGCATTATGATACTGATGATTTTCGGCAACATTGGGTGAAGGAATAAGAATTGATGCCTTACCGAGTGCCTGAAGCTCCGAAAGTGAGCTTGCACCTGCACGGCAGATAACAAGGTCAGCCGCCGACATACATACATCCATATCGCTTATGTATTCTCTTATTTCAATGTTTGAGCATTCTTCAACATTAACTCCGTTTTTCCTGAGCTTATCAGGCACCCAGAGACCGTACTGACCCATAGCGTGAAGGAAGTAAAGTTCTCCCTTACCGCCGTGCTCTGTGATAAGATCAACCATCGCATTGTTGATTGTCATTGCGCCGAGGCTTCCGCCCATTGAAAGAATAAGCTTCTGATCATCCCTGATGCCCAGCTTCGCTCTGCTGATATCTCTGTCCGCTCTGAGCATCTCTCCTCTGACGGGAAGACCTGTAACGGTTACGGGATTTTTTGGCTCAAGATATTTTTCAGCTTCAGCTGCTGTGAGCATAACTCTGTCAACAACCTTAGCAAGAGCCTTGTTTGTAATGCCGGGATAAGCGTTCTGCTCGTGAATTGCTGTAGGAATGCCTTTTTTTGCTGCCATTCTGACAACGGGACCGCTGACATAACCGCCAAAGCCTACAACAACATCCGGATTAAAGGACTTGAGTATCTTCTTTATTCTGCCGTTACATGTAAGAAGATACCAGACCGTAAGAATATTTCTGAATATGTTTACAATTGAAATTTTTCTCTGAAAGCCTGAGATTTTTATTGTTGTGAAATCAAAGCCTGCATTAGGTACAAGCTTTGCTTCCATTTTATCCTTTGTTCCCACAAAAAGAATTTCTGCGTCGGGATATCTTTCTCTGACCACACCGGCAACTGCCAGTGCAGGATTAATATGTCCGCCGGTGCCTCCGGCTGCAAAAAGTATTTTCATAAGAGTTCCTCCCCTTTTATATACATCTTTATTCTTTTTCTATCGGTGTGCTTCTTGAAACGGAAAGCACTACGCCCATTTCACACAAAAGCACCATAAGCGCCGTACCGCCAT
This sequence comes from Acutalibacteraceae bacterium, assembly GCA_045544675.1. Lineage (GTDB taxonomy): Bacteria > Bacillota > Clostridia > Oscillospirales > Acutalibacteraceae > UBA6857. The sequence continues at coordinate 16,345 of JAZPZK010000075.1, read as the reverse complement.
AGCTGAAAAACGGCAGAGCTATACCTGTGTTCGGGAAAATATCCGTAACAACACAGATATTTATTATAACCTGCAACGCGACCTGAATCATAACACCCATAACAAGAAGTGAGCCGAAATAATCGCGGCTTCTTTTTGCGATAACAAAGCCTCGCCAGATAAGCACCGCAAAAAGCAGAATTACAAGCACAGCGCCGAGAAAGCCAAGCTCTTCGCAGATTACGGGGAAAATAAAGTCGTTCTGAGGCTCGGGAATATATAACTGCTTCTGCTTTGAATTGCCAAGACCTACACCGAGAAGCCCGCCTGAGCCGATGGCATAAAGTCCGTTCACCGTCTGATAACGTTCAGCGGAAGAGTTATCCTTCTCAATCCATGCGGTTATACGGTCTGCGCCGAAGCCGCCGAGTGCCTTGAGTATATCAGGCTTTATCATTACAACGGCAACAACCGCTGCAACGCCCAGAGCAAGAAAGGCAAAATACTTTTTCTTTGTGCCGCTGAGCCAGAGCATAGCTACGCCCATACAGAACATAAGAATTGTGCAGGAATAGTGGCTTTCAAGGAAAATAAGACCGCAATATATCACAATTATAACCGAAATGATTATACAGGCTGTAAAGGGCGTTCTTCCGAAGCCGAAAACCTTTCTTTCGAATTTTGTAAGTCCGTCTGTATCGGGGTCGAATTTGGCAACGCTCCCTTTCGGCGCTCTCAGAGGCTTTTGCAGAACACACAAGGCATAGGCAAGAACAAGTATCAGGGAAAACTTCGCAAATTCAGAGGGCTGAAACTGGAACGAGCCGATTTCAATCCATCTTTTTTCGCTTTTGCCTATATTGAGAACCAGCGTTCCGCAAAGAACCAGAATCGTAAGGCCGAGTGCAAAGGGCGCAAATCTGCCGTTGAAGGCTTTATAGTCAATTTTGCTAAGAACAAACATCATCAGGATACCGATGATTCCGTTTTTAAGCTGTGACTTGAACAAAACATCTGCTCCGCCCTTGTTTGATGCTGCATAGGCATAGGATGCGGAATACATCATTATTATTCCGAAAGTAAAAAGCAGAAGGACCGTACATGCAAAAATAAGATCGAAATTTCCACGCTGCACAAGATTTGTTGAAAAGCTTTTTATCTTTCTGACGTTGGGGCTTTTTCTTTTCTTATTTTCCATAACTGTCCTCCTTAAGCAAGACTTTTATAAATGATTTTTTCAGATTACGGTATACATAAGAGCAATACCCACCGCGCAGCCGATAACACTTACAAGAGTGAATACGGCAACGATCTTCTTCTCGTTCCAGCCGCACATTTCAAAATGGTGATGGATTGGTGCCATCTTGAACACCTTCTTCTTGCGGATTTTGATTGAGCCGATCTGAATAACATCGGACAAAGCCTCAATAACATAAACAATGCCTACGGGAAGAAGAATAAGAGGACACTCAACTGCATAAGCAAGTGCTACAACCATACCGCCAAGGAACATTGAGCCGGTATCACCCATCATTACCTTTGCGGGATAATGATTCCAGATGAGATAGCCTGCACATCCGCCTGCAAGAGCTGCACCGAGAATTCCGACTGAGGTGTTCTTCATCATAAATGCCATTACGGTAAATGCTACGCCTACGGGCACGGTTACGCTGCCGCAAAGTCCGTCAATACCGTCGGTGAAGTTAACTGCATTGATTGCGCCGTAAATTACACATACACCGAAGATAAAGAAGAATATCATACCCGGTACACTGTCAAGAGTAACGATACCGTAGAAGGGAATGTACATTCTTGTGCTGCCGCATACTGCAAGTGATGCAAGATAACCGCCGATGATAAGCACCTGAGGAATGGTTTTCTGAATCTCGGTAAGACCTAAGTTTCTTTTCTTTACAACCTTGATATAGTCATCAGCAAAGCCGACAAGAGCAAAACAGACAGCCATAAGCACACCTGCAAAAAGTCTTGTATACTGCTGATATCTTGTTTCAGCAAGTTCGCTGAAAATTTCAAGGCCTGTTACCTTGCAGATAATAAGAGCAACAGCGGCGGCAACTATTGTGCCGATTATAAACATAATACCGCCCATTGTGGGTGTACCCTGCTTTTTGGCGTGCCATTTAGGTCCGATATCTACAAGAATATTCTGACCGAATTTGAGCTTATGAAGCACAGGGATAAGGAAATATCCGAGCACCGCAGTAAGCACGAAGGATACTGCAAGTGAAATTAAAACTGCTATGATTTCGTTCATTTAAAACATCCTTTCAATTATATGCCGTTTATTATACTGAGCACTATCTCCTTTTCATCGCAGGGGATTTTTTCTTCACCCACAATCTGATAGGTTTCATGCCCTTTTCCGCATAATAAAATAATATCATTCTTTTGTGCTGTTTTCAAGGCATATTCTATTGCTTTTGCTCTGTTTTTTTGAATATACAGCGGAATTCTCGATTTTTTCATTCCTTCAAGTATATCATCGATTATTGCCTGCGGATCCTCCGTGCGCGGATTATCACTTGTAACAATGGCTACATCCGACAGCTCAGCTACCGTTTTACCCATAAGAGCTCTTTTGCTTTTATCTCTGTCTCCGCCGCAGCCGAAGAGAGTTATAATACGGTTTCTGCTGAAGCTTCTCAGGGATAAAAGAGCCTTTCTTATTCCGTCGGGAGTATGGGCGTAGTCTATTATCACCTTGAAGTCTGTATTAAGATTCATTATTTCCATTCTGCCACGGACTCCGTAAAAATTTCTCAGAGCCGCAGCACATACATCAAGCGGAATTTCATGCTCTCTTGCAACGGCAACTGCCGCCATTGAATTGGAAATATTGAAATCTCCCGGTATCTGAAGCTTGATTCTGTGTATCATACTGTCGCCGACTATGGCGTAATCTGTTACGTTTTCGCTGTATTTAATGCATTTTGCCGTATATGTTGCCGTATCACTGCGAAGTGAATAGGTTATAACCTTACCCGACGAGGCATCGGCAAATTCACTCCAGAAAGGATCATCTCTGTTGATTACCGCTGTTTCTGCCGCTGAAAACAGAGACAGCTTCGCTTTTTTATAATTTTCAAGCGTACCGTGGTAATCCATATGGTCTTCTGTGAGATTTGTGAAAACTGCCGCATCAAAGTGCAAGCTGTAAAGTCTCTTTTCGAAAAGGCCCTGGGAGGATGCCTCCATTATGCAGTATTCGCCGCCCTTCTGAGCTATTTCATAAAGCATACGGTGAAGCGAAAAGCATTCGGGTGTTGTGAAGCTTGTTCCTTCGCTTTTTCCTTCGATTATGTTTTCAACCGTGGAAATAAGGCTGCATTTCTTTCCTGCAGCGGTAAAAATACTGTAGAGCATTCCGCTTGTGGTGGTTTTTCCGTTTGTACCCGTAACTGCAATAAGCTTTAATTTTCTGTGAGCATTTGAGAAAAACTCGCTACACAAAAGAGCATAAGCCTTTTTCGCATCGGGCACATTTATGCATCTGTCCCCTTCACCCTGCTCGCATATTACAAGCTGAGCACCTCTGTTTAAAGCATCCTCTATATAGCTACTTCCTTTTTTATCGCAGACAAATACCGACTCACCGTTACATTTACGGGAATCGTCTGTTATTAATTTTATGTCTGCATCCGTTCCTTTATACACTATATCTATTGCTTTAAGCAAACGGGAAATAAGCATAATAACCTCCGTCAGTCTTCCGCTATGTCTTCGCCTCTGAAATACACCGTTATTCTCGTTCCTGCATCAACAAGGCTTTCTGCCGCAACACTCTGCCTGAATGCTGTTATGCCTGCCGTATCGGTAGGTCCTGAGAAAACCACATTGAGTCCTGCTTTAATAGCAGTTCTGTTAACGTCTCCGACGCTCATACCCGTAAAATCAGGCACAGTAACCTGCTCAGGCTCTGCATCGGTTTCTGTATAAAGCACTATAACACCGCCTGCAGGAATTGCTTCACCTGCTGATGGCACCTGTGACACAACCTTTTTACCTGTACCTACCACTCTTGTTGTAAAGCCGGCATTCGCCGCTGTAATCTTTGCAGATGAAACGTCCTGACTTATGAGCGAAGGTGTTGTATGACTGATGGATGCAAGCTCGCTAGCCGTATACTGGGGCTCAACGTTAAGGTAATCGAGAGTCAGCTCCATAACTTCTTTTGCTATAGGTGCAGCAAGCACACCGCCGCCCCTGCTTGAGCCTTCAGGGTCGTCAACACCCACAAGGATTGCAACCTGAGGGTCATCTGCAGGAGCAAAACACACAAAGGATGCAACGTATACATCTTCGTTATCGTCATCAAGCTTTTCTGCAGTTGCGGTTTTACCTGCAACTCTGTAGCCTGCGATATATGCGTTTTTACCTGTACCTGATTCAACAACAGATTCCATCATCGAGCATACCGTTGCAGCGGTGCTTTCGGAAATTACACGGCGTTTTACAACCGGATCGGTTTCTGAAATAATGTTGCCGTCGCTGTCAACAATGCTCTTTACAAGATAGGGCTGCATAAGCTCACCGCCGTTTGCAATGGCGCAGGTTGCAGTTATAAGCTGCAAGGGGCTTATTCTTATTGTCTGACCGAAGGATGTACTTGCAAGGTCAACCTTGGTCATTTTTTCAGGGTTATGAACAACCGGGTAAGCCTCGTTTGCAACGTCAATGCCTGTTCTTTCGTTAAAGCCGAAGGCATCGAAGTATTTGCTGAATTTTTCAACGCCCAGACGCTGTCCTATTTCGATGAATACAGGGTTGCAGGAATTCATTAGGCCCTGGGTAAAGGTCTGATGACCGTGACCCGCAAGATTGACACATCCGTATCTGATATCTGCAACACGGTAGCTGCCCACACAGTTAAATGTTGAATTAAGGCTTACAACTCCCTCCTCGAGAGCTGCAGCTGTTGTAAATATCTTGAAGGTAGAGCCCGGCTCATAGGTGCTTGTTACACAGAAGCTGTTCCATTGCTCAAAAAGAAGCTCGGAATACTTCTGCTTATATTCGTCAGAGCCCGGTTCAAGACCCTCCAGAGCGCTTTTATCCGTGGTTTCAAGCAGAACACGGGGATTGTTAAGGTCGAAGTCAGGCTTATCGCTCATAGCAAGCACCGCTCCGGTATCAACGTCCATAACAATGCCGTAAACGCCCGCCGCACCGGTATCGGTAAGAGCCTGACTGAGTGCATTTTCAAGATATGTCTGGATATTTACGTCAATTGTGGAAACTACACCATTACCCTCTATAGGGTCAAAGTAGGTTTCGTAGCTTGTTTCAAGCACATTGCCCTTTGCATCCTTTGCCGTAACTACTCTTCCGTCCTCACCGCTGAGAACTTTGTTGTAATAAAGCTCTATGCCCGTATCACCGTTATTATCTGCATTAACAACACCGATAACCGTTGAGGCAAAGTTGTTATTGGGGTATGTGCGGATGCTGTCTGCCTCGTAATAGAAATAATTTACAGGGTAAAACTTCTTTGTTATAGGCTTATTATCTGAAAAAGGATTTTTTGATTCGTTAGGCACTTCAAATGTGAACGGCTCGTTGAAAAAGGCTTCAAGCTCACTTCTCATCTGTGCGGAAACTGCTTTTTTTATTCTTACATACTGACCCTTGGTATCTCTGAGAAGATAATCAATATCCTCTGCAGGTACATTGAGAATTTTACCTATTTTGGTTGATAACAGCTTATAAAACTCCTCAAGCTTATCGGGATAGCTTTGGAAGGAATTTCGTATTTCAGAGGGATTTGCGCATAAAATCCATGCCGATGTGCTTGTTACAAGAGGAGTCATATTGCAGTCGTAAATTGTACCTCTTACAGCTTCAATGGTCTGATCATAAAGCTGATTTCTTGCAGCCGCCTCTCTGTATTCATCACCGTGAACCAGCATTATATAGGCAACTCTTCCGAGATTGAGCACAACAAAACAAGCAAGGATAAAAGCTATAAGCCCCTTGCTTCTGTTTACAAAGCGTTTTTCCGTTTTTCGTTTTACACGTCCTTTGAAGATTATGAATTTCACCTGTTCACACCTCGGTCTGTAAGTTCAAAATAGGGGCTGTTTTTTGCTTTTACGCTTTTAACAGTCCCTTAAATCATCTTGCTATAAAGTATATTCATTTATCCTGCGAGAAAATAACCTTATTTCCGTCTGCCGTATCAAGGTAAATCTCATTTCCTGCCGTAACCTTTACAAGACCTAATTGTTCAACTGCAATTCTGTCTATATTTTCAGCGCTTATGAGCTGATTGAGCTGTACCTTAAGCTCTCTGTTCTTTGCTACTGCAAAAACATAATCGTCCTTTGCTGTTTCAAGCTTCTGCTTTGCAGTATCTCTTGCAACAAAGCTGTCACAGGCTACTGCATATAAAATCAGAAATGAAAAAACTACAGCGGCAATTTTAAGAAGCTTACGGTTAGTAACCTTTTCATTATATGTACGGATTTCCAGCTGAGTCTTCTTTGCTTTTCTCAGCTCCGGCTTTTCCTCTTTTCGGGGCACCGGATCGATCTGCGGTGCTGTTTCGTATGCATAATCATAAAGCTTATATGCTTTTTCCGCTGCCATTCCTTTCACTCCTTATATCATATCTTTGTGCCGATTTACTTTATACGTTCGACACATCTTAATGTCGCACTCCTTGAGCGCGGATTGACTTCAATTTCTCTTTCACACGGTAATACTTTTTTAAACGGTAAGCTTCCGTCGGGTGTTTTTCCGCAGATGCATATAGGTGTCTGCGGAGGACACTCACAGCCCTTACAGTACTTTGCGAATGCTCTTTTTACAATTCTGTCCTCAAGGGAGTGGAAGGTTATTATCGCTACCCTGCCCTCTTTATTAAGACTGTAGAACATATCGTCAAGGGTGTTCTGTAATTTTTCAAGCTCTCCGTTAACCTCAAGCCTTATTGCCTGAAAACATCTCTTTGCAGGATGTCCGCCGCTTCTTCTCGTTGCGGCAGGAATTGCGTTTTTGATTATTTCTGCAAGTTCAAGGGTTGTTTCTATTTCTTTCTCTTGTCTTATATTCACTATGCTTCTAGCAATACGTGAAGCGAACTTCTCTTCGCCGTAATCGCGGAAGATTCTTGTCAGGTCTCTTTCACTGTAGGTGTTTACAACATCCTTTGCACTCATACCCTGCTGAGACATTCTCATATCAAGCACTGCGTCGTTATTATAGGAAAAACCTCTTTCCGCCTTATCAAACTGATGAGAGGAAACGCCAAGGTCCGCCATAACTCCGTCAACCGCATCTATTCCGAGGTCGGAAAGTATTTTCTTAAGCTCGCTGAAGTTACTGTGAACAACCGTTACTCTTTTATCGGAGCCGATTCTTTCCTTTATTACCTCGATTGCATCAGGGTCCTGATCTATTGCGATAAGCCTGCCATTTTCACCTAAACGGCTGAGTATCTCGCGGCTGTGACCCGCTCCGCCCGTTGTGCAGTCAACATATATTCCGTCTTTCTTTATATTGAGAGCATCGACGGTTTCCTTTAAAAGAACGCTGATATGGGAAAATTCCATTTTATCCATCCTTTTGCTTTAGTCGTTTCTCAGATTAAGAAGCTTACCCTCTGCCTTGTAGGTGCGCAGAAGCTTCTTTTCGCTTTCAATAGCTTCTTCGTCAAGAACATTGTTTTTGCTGATGGATTCAAGATACTTGTTATAGTTTTCAGGGCTCATAACCTCAACATAGTCAACGAAGCCCACGAAAATGCACTGCTTTTCTATTTCAGCTTTTTTTGTTGTAAGAGGACTTAACACCACTCTGCCCTGACTGTCGTATGTCACTTCACCGGCACCCATCATAAATTCGGCACGGATGTTTCTTCTTTCAGTTCTGTCCTTTGCCTCCAGGAGTGCTTCCTCGAGAGCTTCCTCAAAACCCTGCTTACTGTAAAGCTGAATTGAAGGATATTTTGAACTGTGGAAGGTATAATAAACAGTTTCGCCTAATTCTTCTCTGAACTTGGCAGGAACAAAAACTCTGTTTTTACCGTCAAGATTATGTTCGTATGTACCGATAAGCATTATTCTGAGCACCTCTCTTTCTCCTGAATTTTAACCGTGGAAAATTAAAAATTCACCATAAATCACCGTTTAGCGACACAAAGTCGTACCAATTCCCCACCTTGTAGCTATTATTATAATCTTATAAGGCTCTCTTGTCAATGGTATTTTGTGAATATTTCTAAATTTTTTTATATATTTTTCCCGATTTTTGAGCATAAAAAAGCCGCACAGAGAATCAACTCTGTGCGGCTATGGTTTTATTTAATTCTGAATCACTCCTGACCCCTGACTACCGGCTACTGACTACTGAAATCAACCCTTTGCCATATACCAGTTTTCACCCGAATTGACATCTGCAAGAAGCTTTACCTTCATTTCGCAGGCATTTTCCATTTCTTCCTTGACTATAGCTCTCACCTTTTCCTCCTCACAAGCGGGGCATTCTACAATCAGCTCGTCATGAACCTGCATTATAAGCTTCGCCTTGAGCTTTTCGGTTTCGAGGCGGTTATATACTCTTACCATTGCGATTTTGATTATATCTGCCGCAGTTCCCTGAACGGGCATATTCTTTGCAACTCTTTCACCGAATGCCTGAAGCATTTTGTTGCTTGCGGTAAGCTCGGGAAGATACCTGCGTCTGCCGAAGAGAGTACTGCAGAAGCCGTCTTCTCTTGCCTTTTCGACCACCTCATTGAGATAGCCTCTGATACCGCTGTAATGGTGAAGATAGCCCTTGATATAAGCATCCGCTTCCTTACGTGAGACACCTATATCCTTAGCAAGAGAGAAGGCACCGATACCGTAAACTATACCGAAGTTTCCCGCCTTGGCTCTGCTTCTCATAAGAGGTGTGACCATATGAACCGGCATATTGAAAACCTGAGAAGCGGTTATTGTGTGTACGTCCTCTCCCCTGTTGAAGCCGTCAATCATAATGCTGTCATCGGAAAGATGGGCAAGCACTCTTAATTCGATCTGTGAATAGTCGGCATCGACAAGCACGTTGCCCTCTGATGCAACAAAAAACTTTCGCATTTCTCTGCCGATTTCACTGCGTACGGGAATATTCTGCAAATTCGGCTCAAGAGAGGAAATTCTGCCCGTTCTTGTCTCCGTCTGATTAAGTGTGGAACGGATTCTTCCGTCAGCACAGATAACCTTGAGAAGTCCCTCGCAATAGGTTGATTTGAGCTTTGCAAGGGTACGGTATTCGAGAATATCCTTTACTATGGGGTATTCGTCAGCGAGCTCCTCGAGGACCTCTGCATTGGTGGAATATCCGCTTTTTGTCTTTTTCTTCGAAGGAATCTGTAAATCCTCAAACAACACTACACCCAACTGTTTGGGAGAATTGATGTTGAATTCTTTTCCCGCTGCAGTATATATTTTTTCGGTGAGAGCATCAATTTTCACGCTCATATCCTCACCAAAGCGCTCGATGCCCTCTCTGTCAACAAGAAAGCCCTCGTTTTCCATGCTTGCAAGTACCTTTGCAAGAGGAAGCTCGATGTCATAGAAAAGCTTCTGCTGACCGTTTGCGGATATTTTATCTGTCAACACTTCACTGAGATTTTTCATAACTGCCGCACGCAGAGCCATTTCTTTATGCTCCTCGGGACAGTCGATTTCGGGAATGGCTACCGAATATTCCTCAGCGAGGCGGAGTACTTCATAGCTGTTTGCCGCAGGATTGAGAATGTAGCCCATAAGAGAGGTGTCGGTTTTCACATTCTTAAGCTCGTTGCCGTGTAAAAATGCGAATTTGTAAAGTTCCTTCACATCGCTTGTGTGCTTTATACAGCTACATTCAGCAAGCATTGAAAAGAAATCGTAAAAATCAAGCCTTGCGGCATCAACGTACTTCACTCCCCCATCGGTCATAAAGTACATTCCCTTTATTCCGTCACCTGCATAGTCAGTAACAAAATATGCCTCACCCGACTTCTTGATTTCACCTATAAAGCCGTAAAGATCATCTTCTTCGATGAAGGTACACTTCACGCTTTCCTTTTCCTCTGTGGGAATTTCTATTTTATCTCTTGTAAGTCCGAGCTTTTCAATAACGCCGAACATCTCGAGATTTACAAGCATCTTTATAGCCTTTGAAACATCGCCCTGACCGATAATATAATCCTGCATATTGAGTGAAACGGGTGCCTCAAGGCAGATTGTACCTAAGGTACGGCTGAGATATGCGCTGTCCTTGCCCGATTCTAATTTATCGTGTACACCCTTCTTTATATCAAGCTCGTCAAGATGCTCATAGATATAGTCAATACTGCCGTATTTACTTATAAGGTCACCTGCGGTTTTCTGACCGATGCCTGCAACACCGGGAATATTGTCGGAGGAGTCACCCATAAGCGCCTTGATTTCAATCATACCCTGCGGCTCAACACCGTATTCCTCCATAAGCTTTGCTTTGTCGTAGGCTGTTGTGACCGCCTTGCCCATTTTGGTGGCGGTGAGAAGTACGGTTGTATTGTCGCTGATAAGCTGAAGAGAGTCTCTGTCTCCCGTGGCGATGAAGCATTTATCCTCACCCTTACACTGTGCGGAAAGAGTACCGAGAATATCGTCTGCCTCATAGCCCTCTTTTTCAACTATTTTATAGCCGAGAGCCGTAAGAAGCTCCTTCAGAATAGGCATCTGACTGCGAAGCTCATCGGGCATACCCTTTCTACCCGCCTTGTATTCTTCATACATTTTATGACGGAAGGTAGGTGCTTTAAGGTCAAAAGCAACGGCAACGCAATCAGGCTCACACTCCTGACGAAGCTTTATGAGTATATTGAGAAAGCCGTATATTCCGTTTGTAAACTGTCCGTCCTTTGTGGTAAGAAGCTTTATGCCGTAAAAGGCTCTGTTGACGATACTGTTACCGTCGATTACAAGAAGTTTCATCGTGTCACCTTCTGTCACATATTTTCTCTGACTATATTGAAAGCAAGCTCTTCCAACTGTTCAACACTCTCAAGCATACCCACCTGCTGACGGTATGCCGCCGCACCGTGTATGCCTTTTATATACCAGGCGGCGTGCTTTCTCGCTTCACGGATACCGATACGCTCACCCTTGTATTCACATATCTTTTTTATATGCTCTACCATTACTCTCATTCTTTCGCTTACGGGCGGCTCGGGCAAGATAACCTCGTGCTCAAGGTATGCGGTTATCTGGCTGAATACCCAAGGTCTCCCCAAGGCTCCCCTGCCTACCATAAGATAGTCACAGCCTGTTTCCTCTATCATCTGCGCCGCAGTGATACCGTCAACGATGTCACCGTTGGCTATAAGAGGAATGCCGATATTTTTCTTGACCTCGGCTATCATTCTGCGGTCTACGGGAGGTGCATACATCTGCTGACGTGTTCTGCCGTGAAGAGTAACTGCCGCCATACCCGCTCTTTCTGCTCTCTGTGCGAAATCGATACAGTTTATACTGTCCGCATCCCAGCCGAGACGGAATTTCACCGTGACGGGAATGTCAACCGCCTCTTTAACCGCACGCATTATCTCTTCAGCGAGCTGAGGATTTTTCATAAGAGCACTTCCGCCGCCGTTACCTGCTATCTTCGGTGCGGGACAACCCATATTTATATCGATAACATCAGGCTTATAGCTAAGACAGCTCACTGCGCTTTCAGCCATAATTTTCGGGTCGCTTCCGAAAATCTGTGCTGCCGCAGGTCTTTCCTCATCGGAAAGATATAAAAGCTTTTTGCTCTTTCTGTCGCACATCGTAAGCCCTTTGCTCGACACCATTTCGCTGACAACATAGGTCGCACCGTAGCGTACGCAAAGCTCACGGAATGCCCTGTCAGCAACACCTGCCATAGGAGCAAGAGCCGCAGAGCGTGAATTTATTTCTATATTTCCTATTTTCATCTGTAATCCTTACTTTTCAAGGTGGGCATAAATCTTTTCCCAGATTTTTTCATCCTGCTCGGTTATTTTATCCCAATCGTAGCTGTTTTTGAAATTCTCACGGTTTTCAGCCGAATCGAAATAATCACCCTTAAGCTTATCCGAATATTCCTTGAACATTTCACCGCTGAGCTTAACTGCCCTTTCGGTGTAGTTGGGATTGTGATTTTTGCCGCTTACCTTTAAAAATTCAATATTATCCTTGCCGGAAAGAGATGCTTTCATCACGTCGAAGTGTTTTTTGCAGTTTACGGTTTTATCGTCACCGGAGTGAATGATAAGTGCCTTTACGCTACTGTTTTTAAGAGTATCTATCGCATTAAGCCTTGCAAATTCAGGCTCCTTCGCCGTTTCCTCAAGATAAAACCTTTTATAGAACACCGATAAAAACTGCTTAAGCACCGCTTCAAGACTTATAAAGCCTGACATAGCAACAATGTGGCTAACCTCGGGATGAAGAGCGCAGATATTAAGCGTTGAAAATGCACCCCAGCTATGTCCTATAACGGAAATGTCGAGTACCTTATATTTTTCATCAGCCTTAAGGGAGTTTATACAGTCGTTAAGGTCGATAAGGGAATGAAGAAAACCGCCCGTGGTGTCACCGCCCGACTTCATACAGCCCGTATGGTCATAGGAAAGCACTCTGTAGCCCTTACGGCAAAGCATTTCAATTTCCTTCATATAGCCGGTGTGACCTGAGCCCATACCGTGGTCAAAAATTATAAGGCGGTCGGGATTATAGCCCTCGTAAAAGTAAAATCCGCCCACGAGGTTATGCCCGTCCTTTGATTTGAAGGTGTAATCCTCCTTGTTAAGTCCGGGAAAATCCTTTTCGGTGAAATAATAGAGTATGCCTTGATCGTCTGCACGGTTATAGAGCATTACATCAAGCATTTTTCTTATGAATTTATAAATCATCTTAAAACCTCAATCATTCTGTCGGGGAAGTTTCCTATAAGACTGTCAACGCCCCACTTGCTGAGCTTTTCAATATCAGCGTATTCGTTTACTGTCCATGTGTTTATCTCACAGCCTGCTTCGTGCATTTCCCTGATTACCTCTTCACTTAAGGAAACGTGCCAGGGATGGCAGCACTGTACATTTCTTTCGGCAGTGTACTTGCCGAAATCGTAAATCCAGTCGCCCGTAAGGAAGCCTCTCTTGATTTCGGGTGCGATTTCCTCGCAGCGCTTAACTGTGAAGTGATTGAAGGAGGAGAAAATAATCTTCTCGCTAAGACCGAATTCTCTTACCATATCTATTACTCTCTTTTCAATGGTGGGATATTCGTATACACCTGTCTTAAGCTCAATGTTTGTGATAATAGGAGTATCCTTTACAAGCTCAAAGTATTCTCTTAAGGTAGGAATACCGCAAAAGCCGTATACACCTCTGAAGGTGGCGGAGGCATCGAATTTGCGAAGTTCCTCAAGTGTCATATCCTTAACAAGGCCTTCGCCGTCGCAAGTACGCTTTATATCCTCATCGTGGATAATTACAATTTCGTTATCCTTTGTAAGATGTACGTCAAGCTCGATGCCGTCAACACCGATTTCAACTGCCTTTTGGAAGGCAAGCATTGTGTTTTCGGGATATTTTCCGCTGAAGCCTCTGTGGGCAAATATTTTTGACATAGTTTATTCTCCTTTATGTTTATTTTTATGGGAAGGTGGGTGATAGAGGGATTAGGGATTAGGATCCCTCTCCGTCACTGCGTGACACCTCTCCCAAAGGGAGAGGCAAGGAAATATGCTACATATCAAAAAGGCTCATCTGTCTTGTTTCGGGAAGGTCGCTTAAAGAGCCGACCTGACGGAGTGCCTCGATAACTGCGCTTGATGCAGACGCCTTCTGTGCAAAATCGTCCACCGAAACGAATTCGCCGCCGTCCTTTCTTGCCTCAGCAAGTGCAATAGCCGCATTTTCGCCTACACCTGCAAGAGCACCGAAGGGCATACGGATTTTTCCGTCCTCGATTTCGTAGGTGGTTGCTGTTGACTTATAAATATCAACGGGAAGGAATTCTACGCCTCTTGCCATCATTTCGTTAACAACCTGAAGAGTGGGATACATATTAAGCTCCTTAGGCTGAGCATCCTTACCCTTCATTTTGATTTCTGCCATTCTGCGCTTGACCGCTTCTCTGCCCTGAAGCACTGTTGCCGCCTCAAGGTCACCGCCTCGTACTGTCATAAAGGCAGCATAATATTCGAGCGGATAGTAAATCTTATACCAACCAAGTCTCAGCGCTGCACTTACATATGCCGCCGCATGAGCCTTCGGGAACATATATTTGATTTTCATACAGGAATCGATGTACCACTGCTCAACACCGTTTTCCTTCATTGTGTTGATGTGCTCCTCAGTGAGAAGCTTTGTGGCATTACCCTTACGCACGATTTCCATAATCTTGAACGCCATACTCGGCTCAACACCCTTATGCATAAGGTAAACCATTATATTATCTCGGGTACCGATAACCTCGGAAATGGTGCAGATACCGTCCTTGATGAGTTCCTGAGCGTTGCCGAGCCAAACGTCAGTACCGTGAGAAAGACCCGAAATCTGAAGAAGGTCGGAAAAATTCTTGGGCTGTGCATCAAGAAGCATCTGTATAACGAAGGGAGTACCCATTTCAGGAATGGAAAGAGTACCCGTGGGACAGTCGATATCCTCAGCGGTTACGCCCAGAGGCTCGGGACTTAAAATAAGCTCATATACCTTCGGGTCGCATATGTCTGTATCCATCGGCGGAACACCCGTCAAATCCTCAAGGTGCTTATAAAGTGAAGGAACATCATGGCCCAGATTATCAAGCTTAAGGATAGTATCATGAAGAGCGTGGAAGTCGAAGTGAGTTGTTGTGTTGTCACTCTTTATATCGTCAGCAGGATGCTGAACGGGAGTGAAATCGGAAAACTCGAAGGCATTAGGCACAACAACCATACCGCCCGGATGCTGACCCGTTGTTCTCTTGACACCGGTACAGCCTCTTGTAAGTCTGTCCTCCTCTGCCCTTGAGACAACAATGTTTCTTTCCTGAAGGTACTTTTTAACATAGCCGTATGCGGTTTTGTCGGCAACGGTTGCAATGGTACCCGCCTTGAAAACGTAGCCGTCACCGAAAAGAGTTTCGGTATAACGGTGAGCTCTAGACTGATATTCACCCGAGAAATTAAGGTCGATATCGGGGCTCTTATCACCCTTGAAGCCGAGGAAGGTTTCGAAGGGAATGTCGTGACCGTCACGCACCATAGGTGTGCCACACTCAGGACAGTCAAGAGGAGGAAGGTCGTAGCCTGAGCCTACCTCACCCTTGAGGAAAAACTTACTGTATTTACAATTGGGGCATCTGTAATGGGGTGCGAGAGGGTTAACCTCTGAAATACCCGAAGCATTGGCAACGTAGGATGAGCCTACCGAGCCTCGTGAGCCTACAAGATAGCCGTGATCCTCGGAGTTTTTAACAAGCTTCTGAGCAATCATATAAAGAACGCCGAAGCCGTGCTTGATAATTGATGTAAGCTCCTTTTCAAGACGCTTTGCAACATACTCGGGTACGGGATCACCGAACTGAGCCTTCGCTCTTTCCCAACAGAGCCTTGTAAGCTCTTCGTCTGCACCGTCAAGGTGGGGCGGATAGTTACCCGAGGGAATGGGTATGATTTTTTCAATCATATCCGCTATTTTATTTGTGTTTGTGATAACGATTTCCTTTGCGGTTTCTTCACCGAGATAATCGAATTCACTGAGCATTTCCTCTGTGTTTCTGAAATAGAGAGGTGCCTGATTATCTGCATCTGTAAAGCCCTGACCCGCCATAAGAATTGCTCTGTATTTACTGTCGCCCGGATCCATGAAATGTACGTCACAGGTGGCAACGGTCATTTTGCCCAGAGCATCGGCGACGTGGATAACCTTACGGTTAAAGTTGCGGATATCCTCAACACTTTTAACCTGCGGGAATTTCTCGGAGCGGATCATATATTCATTGTTACCACAGGGCTGAATTTCAAGGTAGTCATAGAAGGAGGCAATTTTAAGCACCTCCTCATCACTCTTACCCTCTGCAATAGCTCTGTACACCTCACCCGCCTCACAGGCTGAGCCTATGATAAGTCCTTCTCTGAGCTTTACAAGCTCACTCTTTGGAATTATTGGTCTGCGGTGGAAGTATTTAAGGTTTGAAAGAGATATAAGCTTATAGAGATTCTTTAGACCGGTAAGATTACGTACAATAATAATCTGATGGAAATACTTGCTCTTTGCCTTTTTCCAGTCCTCAAAGCTTATATCGGTATCATCCATAAAGTAGGCTTCCATACCGTAAATTATCTTTATCTTACCCCCTGCCGCTTTTACAGCCTCGGGATA
>JAZPZK010000074.1:0-29179 GCA_045544675.1 Acutalibacteraceae bacterium | reverse complement strand
AAGTACACAAATTTTTATGCTCTTGAAAGGAGATATATCCAAAATGGATGACCCCGGCAGTCTTATTTTCAGTATAGTTTTATTGTTTGTTTTGATTCTTGTCAATGCATTTTTCGCAATGAGTGAAATGGCTATTGTTTCACTTAACGATAATATGATAGACAAGCTTGCCGAAGAGGGCCACAAAAAGGCTAAGAAAATTAAAAAGCTGACAGAAAACCCCTCTAATTTTCTGTCGACCATACAGATAGGTGTTACACTTGCAGGCTTCCTTACCTCGGCAAGTGCTTCAACCACCTTTGCCGAAATGCTCACATCGGCAATTCTCGGCATCAGCGACAGCCTTGCTAAATTTGAAAGCATAATAAGCGGCGTAAGTGTTGTTGTTATCACTATTATTATGTCCTATTTCTCTCTTGTACTCGGTGAGCTTGCCCCCAAGAGAATGGCTATGCAGAAGCCTGAGGCAATCGCATACAAAATTGTTGATATAGTGCTCGTCGTAAAGAAGGTATGTAAGCCCTTTGTTAAGATACTATCTTTCTCAACCAACATAGTTGTCCGTCTTTTCGGCTTCGACCCCAACGCCGACGAAGAAAGTGTTACGGAGGAGGAAATCCGTATGATGGTTGACGTAGGACAGGAAAAGGGTGTTATTGAAGACCATCAGAAGGAAATGATAAATAATATCTTTGAATTTGACGATATTGACGTTACTGAAATTATGACTCACCGTACCGATATGATTGCCGTTGAGGATACAGACACCCTTGAGGATGTTGTTAACCTTTCAATTGAACACGGCTATTCGAGAATACCCGTTTACCACGAGGATCAGGATAACATCGTCGGTATCATATATATAAAGGACCTTCTCCAGTACGTTTCAAAGGCACTGCCCAAAACAAAGAGTCCTACAGACGTTATGCGCCCCGCTCATTACGTACCCTTCAGTAAAAACTGCGGTGAGCTTTTCACCGAGCTTACCGAAAAAAGAGTACAGATGGCTGTTGTCGTTGATGAATACGGCGGCACTGCAGGTATCGTAACGGTTGAGGACCTTGTTGAAGCAATTATGGGTAATATCCGTGACGAATACGATGACGAGGAAGAGGAAATCGTTGAAGAAAGAGAAAACCTCTTCACAATAGACGGCACAGCCTATATCGAGGAGGTCAACGAGCTTGTGGGTGATATTATCCCCGAGGGCGATTATGATACACTCGGCGGCTTCATAATAAGTCAGCTCGGCTTCCTGCCCAAGGACGGCGATATGAACGAGGTTGTGTATGAAAACGTTAAGTTCACAATCCTCAACGTTGAGGAAAGACGTATAGGCAAGGTAAGAGTTGAAATCACACCCATTGAAAAGACAGAAGATGATGAATAAAAAAAGAGCATCCCCGTGATGCTCTTTTTTAATGCGCAATTCGCAATGCTCAATGCGCAATCGCGCCCCACCCGGGCAGTAAAAGGAAGACTCTGCCCGCCACGGTAATTATTATGGGGCGGGCATTGGCTGTCCTATCTCATTGAAAAACGGCCGGCAAAAGCCGACCGTTAATTTTTATTTATTGGTTTAAGCTGCTTTTTCCTCCTGCTCCTTAGACTTTCGGAATATAGCGAAAAGAGCAACAGCTATGTAGAGCGCACTGATTATTGCCACTTCCTTGAGGAAGCTGTCGTTTACAAGGCTTACATAGTTAAGATTTACAATAATATGAAAGACGAATGTGTATTGCTCACCGTCAAGCTCAAACATAGTTGAATGTGAGAAGGCATTTTCATATTCAAGCTTTGCTTTCTTAATATCCGGAGTCGGGTCTGCTTCATAATACCCACTTAAAATCTCGCCGACAGTTTTTCCTGCGAAATCCTCTCTCATTTCTCCCTGAGCGGCAATAACGATATCGTTGCCGCCATCCTCAATCTGCTTACCTGCCACAACAAGAATTATACTGTTTACGTACATCTCATAAGGCTCGGTTATATGGCAGAGTGCCTCATCAACGGACATTTCTCCGCTTTCAACCTTCTGCTGATACTCCTCAATATGCCTGTCATACATACCTGCCGACTCGGCACGTGCAAGCTCATACAGAGTTATCATTTCTTTTTCTGACATTTTAAAAAGTGCACCCACAGTGGCACAGTATAAAATCAGAAGGCATATAAGCAGAGCGGAAGCTTTCTTTATCCTTTTCATTGGATTCTCCTTGCTATTTTAATAATAAATTCAGATAAAGGGAGGGAGTGTCCCTCCCTTTGTATCTATGCCTGAAATGTACCACTCAGAATTTTCGGTTATCTGACGGAAGCTTATTCTGTAAGTCCGATACCGAGAACGTCAAGCTGCTCCTTATCAACAAATGCGGGGCAGTCTGTCATAGGCTCACTTGCATTCTGTACCTTCGGGAATGCTACAACATCACGGAGAGTTTCAAGTCTTAACATCTGCATTACAAGTCTGTCAAGACCGAGACCGATACCGCCGTGGGGAGGTGCGCCGTATTTGAAGGCGTTGGTGAGATAGCCGAACTTTTCCTGAGCTTCCTCGTCGGAAAGACCGAGAAGAGTGAAGATTCTCTTCTGAAGCTCGGGATCGGTGATTCTGATTGAGCCGCTTGCAAGCTCAATGCCGTTGAGAACAAGGTCGTAAGCGTTTGCTCTTACCTTAGCCTTGTCTGTTTCAAGATAGTCAAGACACTCGTCAAGAGGTGATGTGAACGGATGATGCATAGCAACATACTGCTGAAGCTCCTCGTCCCAATCGAAGAAGGGGAACTCGACAACCCAGAGAAGATTATATTTGTCTGTGGGGATAATATCCAGCTTCTTAGCAACAGTCTGACGAAGTGAGCCGAGTACGGAAAGAGTTGTGCTTGTCTTATCAGCAACGATAAGGATAACGTCACCGTTTTCAGCTCCGCACTTTGCCATAATAGCCTTCATTTCGTCCTCTGTCATAAACTTTGCAAAGGATGATGCAACCGTACCGTCCTCGCCGATTCTTGCCCATGCAAGTCCCTTGGCACCGATACCTCTTACGAACTCTGTAAGCTTGTCAACTTCTTTTCTTGTAAGAACGGAGAAGGCATTCTTCGCTGTGATAGCGGCAACCTTACCGCCGTTTTCGAGTGCGCCCGTGAATACACCGAAACCACAATTCTTAACCTCTTCGCCGATATCTGTGATTTCCATAGCGTAGCGTGTGTCGGGCTTATCAGAGCCGTAACGCTCCATAGCCTCTGCATAGGTAAGTCTCGGAAGGGGTGTTTCGATTTCTACATCGAGTGCTTCCTTGAATACTCTCTTCATAAAGCCTTCGATGAGTGCGAGGATATCCTCCTTCTCAATGAAGCTCATTTCAACGTCAATCTGTGTAAACTCGGGCTGACGGTCTGCACGAAGGTCCTCGTCACGGAAGCAACGGGCAATCTGCATATATCTGTCGAAGCCTGCAACCATTGAAAGCTGCTTGTAAAGCTGAGGTGACTGGGGAAGTGCATAGAACTGTCCCTTGTGTATTCTTGAAGGTACGAGGAAGTCTCTTGCACCCTCGGGTGTTGACTTGATAAGGATGGGGGTCTCTATCTCAACAAAACCATTTTCGTCGAAGTAGTCACGGGTAATCTTTGTGATTCTGTGACGCATAAGAATGTTTTTCTGTAAATCGGGACGGCGAAGGTCAAGATAGCGGTACTTAAGTCTTGTTAATTCTGCTGTCTGACAGTTTTCGATAATCTCAAAGGGAGGAGTTTCGCTCTTGCCTAAGATACGAAGGTCTGTAACCGCAATTTCGATTTCACCTGTGGGGATTTCCGTATTCTTTGAGGAACGCTCCTTGACGGTACCCTTTGCCATAAGCACAAATTCACTTCTTACGGTGAAGGCCTTGTCAAAGATTTCCTTGTCGGTGCTGTCATCAAAGGCAAGCTGAACAATACCTGTTCTGTCACGAAGGTCAACGAAGATAAGCGCACCCAGGTCTCTCTGTCTCTGTACCCAGCCGCAAACTACTACCTCTCTGCCGCAGTCCTCTGCTCTGAGAGTGCCGCAATAGTCGGTTCTTTTAAGTCCTGTCATTAAATCCATAATCTACACTCCTTATATTTCAATGCCTTCCGTAAGTGCGGAAAGGTCTAAGCTGTCAAATTCTTTAAGGCTTTCTGCGATAGAGATATTTAAAATATCGCTCTCAAAGGTGGCAAGTGAAAGCTCCTGCTCCTCACCGCTTTCCATATTCTTGAGCTTCACAATACCGCTTTCAAGCTCGCTGTCGCCCATTACAACGGTAAATTTTGCGCCGATTTTGTTAGCATACTTCATCTGCGCCTTTACGCTTCTGCCTACAACGTCAAACTCAACGAACATACCCTCACGGCGAAGTGCGTTTGCCATTGCCGCCGCCTGAATGTTCGCCTTTTCTCCCATTGTGGCTATATAAAGCTCACACTTTGCTGCCTCGGGGAAGGGAAGATTCTGATTTTCCATAAGAAGCATAAGTCTTTCAATACCCATACCGAAGCCCAGTGCGGGAGTATGGTTGCCTCCTACCTCTTCAACAAGTCCGTCATAGCGTCCGCCGCCGCATACAGTACCCTGAGCGCCGATATCAGTTGAAACAAACTCGAAAACAGTTCTTGAATAGTAGTCAAGACCGCGTACAATAGTGGGATTAACGGTGAAGTCCATACCCATAGCCTTAAGGTAGCCCTGCACCGACTCGAAGTGTGTCTTACAATCATCGCAGAGATAGTCCGTAACCTTGGGGGCATCCTTTGCAATATCGGAGCAGATGGGGCTCTTGCAGTCTAAAATTCTCATAGGATTACGCTCAAGTCTGCCAAGGCAGGTACCGCAAAGCTCCTCCTTCTTGCTTTCAAAGTAGCTGTGAAGAGCGGCGTGGTATTCCTTGCGGCATTCCTTACAGCCTATGGAGTTGATTTCAAGCTTGAGATTCTTTACACCGAGGAAATCGAAGAGATTCTGTGCAACTGCCATAACCTCTGCATCAACTGCGGGAGAGGATGAGCCGAAGCACTCGATACCGAACTGATGAAACTCACGGAGTCTGCCCGCCTGAGGCTTCTCATAACGGTAGCAGGATGTTAAATAGCAGAGCTTCTGAGGCATAGCCTCATTGAAAAGTCCGTGCTCGAGATATGAACGTACTACGCCTGCGGTACCCTCGGGGCGAAGTGTGATTGAACGGTCTCCCTTATCGGTAAAGGTGTACATTTCCTTCTGAACAACGTCGGTGGTGTCACCTACTCCGCGCTGAAAAAGCTCGGTATGCTCAAAAACGGGTGTGCGGATTTCCCTGTAGCCGAAATTCTGTGCAATCTCAAGACAGCTGTGCTCAACAAACTGTCTCTTGTGGCTTTCGGCCGGTAAAAGGTCAAGTGTTCCTTTGATTGATTTTGTGATTAGTGCCATCTGGATTCCTCCTTGGTGTATATAAATGTGTTTTTTTAAATGAGTTGGACCCTTCCACCGCTGACGCGGTCCCCCTTCCCTTTCAGGGCAGGCTTTTTTTATAATCACTTCGAAGTGGCAAATAAATTGATTCTTTCTTTTACTTTTTTATCAATCTCAATACAGACCCCTTCAAAATTATTATCAATATCATAGTTTGAAAATCTTATCACATCAAAACCGTATTGTTTAATAACATAAGTTCGGTTTTCATCATATTCAAGACCTGCTTCGGTATAGTGCTGACTTCCGTCCAGTTCAACAATAAGCTTCGCATCTGCACAATAAAAATCAGCAATATATGTCCCGATAGGTCTTTGCCGGCGGAATCTCACCGGATAGTCTTTAAGAAAATCATACCACAAATGATTTTCTTGCGAAGTCTGATTCGTCCGCAAAACTCGTGCTACTTGTTGCAAATTGATGTTGTAACCTGTATAATCATATCTTTTTTCTTTCATTTAAAGCCACCATTTTTAATATAGAAAAAAGTTCACTCAATGTGAGGCTCCCTTGAAAGGGGAGCTGGATTTTTGCGTAAGCAAAAAGACTGAGGGGTCTATCCTCCTTGCCGTAAGTAGAAATGTTTCGGATAAGTACGATAAAACCACCCGACGGCTACGCCGCTTCCCCTTTCAAAGAGGACTTTTGTGTGGGTACGAAAAAAATAAAAACCCCATCCTCAATGTTGCCATTGGGGATGAAGTCAAGCTCCACGGTACCACCCCGATTGAACGCATAATGCGTCCCACTCGATGCCTTAACGCGGCAAACGGACCTTAGGTCTGCTCGGGAATGTCTTGGGCGGTTTTCTTAGCGTAAGGTGCTTCCAGCCGACGGCACCTCTCTCTGTACGTGAAAATCCGCTTACTCTTTTCCGTCATAGCATTTATGTGATATTCATTTAATTTTTCGGGTTAACAATGTCACGCCAGTCAAGATCGCCTCTTTCAAGAGCGTGAATAAGAGCCTCTGCAGTTGCTATATTTGTTGCAACGGGAATATTGTGAACATCGCAAAGTCTGAGAAGACTTGCCTCATCGGGCTCATGTGCCTTAGCAGTCAACGGATCACGGAACATAAGAAGAAGGTCGATTTCGTTGCAGGCAATTCTTGCGGCAATCTGTTCTTCGCCGCCCTGATAACCGCAAAGGAACTTGATGATTTCAAGTCCGGTTGCTTCTGCTACCATTTTACCTGTTGTACCTGTGGCACAAAGTGAGTGCTTACTTAAAGTTCCGCAATAAGCTATGCAAAACTGGGTCATAAGCTCTTTTTTTGCGTCGTGTGCAATGAGGGCAATATTCATATACTCCCGCCTTTCCGTAAATTTCTGTCATTATATATAATAACAAAGATTAATACAAATATCAATAGATTTTATCAAAAGAAAGTTGGTTCGTTTACAAAATTGTCAAAATTGCACAAAGCCGGTAGGCAACATTACAGACACAAAGCGATGTATTCTCCGCATATTCTTCGAGCAATATTCGTTAAAGGAATATATGACTCCTGACCCTTGTTATAGATGTTCTTTCCCATGGCTCCCATACGGATTTTTTTATCCTCGGGAACCACACCGATAAGCTGAACCTGAGTTGAATCTATAACAGCATCCACATTGAGAAGTCTGCCCTTTTTAATATCCTTTTTCATAACACGGTTGATAACAAGACGTATGTCCTCAAGTCCGCGTCCGTACATAACGCTTGCAGCCGTGCAGGCACTTCTTACGCACACAAGGTCAGGCGTGGAAACAACAATTCCTCTGTCCGAAACCATAGCGGCAGTTTCAAGAGGTCTGCCGATTCCTGCAGGAGCGTCAAGAAGTATGTAATCATATTCATCCTCAAAATTCTGAAGAAATGCCTTGAAATTAGGTACGGTTATACCCTCGTAGGAAGGAGGACAGGTCATTACGCTGACGTCCTTTGAAGCATAAACTGCCTGATGAGGCTCACAGCGTCCGAGAACACCGTCACCCCAGTCGTAAAGAAGACCTTCGGTAACGCCCGTAAGAAGGTCAACGCTTCTTAATACGTCGCAGTCAACGATAAGCACTTTTTTACCCATTTTATAAAGAGCCTTACCGATACCGACGGTTACCGAGGTTTTACCTACGCCGCCCTTACCGGAGGCTATGACGATTTTTTCTGCCACAGTATTACTCCCCTTTCATTATTGAAGTAATGTATTTTCCTTATTATCGTTTTCAGCGGTGTCTCTTGTTTCAAAATAGTATTCCATAATAGCGGAAACTATAGGTGCAGTTGAAACACCGTAACCTGCACCCTCAACAACAACGCTGACTGCAATTTCAGGATTATCATAAGGAGCAAAGCTTATCATAAAGCCGTTATAGGTTTCAACCTTTTTTCCGTTTACCTTCTTTTCGAGGGTGGTTGTACCGGTCTTTGCCGCAACCTGAACAGGTACGTCAGAAAAGTCTGCATAACCTTCCGTACCTACCTTGAGCATACCCTTATGCACAAGTGCCCAGTTGGCGTCGGAAAAGTTTGCCTTTGAAAGCACCTGAGGCTCGGTTTCACTTACGGTGCGGCTGAGATCGGAGCTTTTTACACTCTTGATGATGCTTGCCTTATATCTTGTACCCTTGTTTGCAATGGTTGAAACATAGGTGCAAAGCTGAATAGGAGTGAACTGGTTGTCACCGTGACCGATGCCTGCCTGAATTGTAAGACCGGGGGTCCATATTTCACCCTTACTCTCACGAAGAGCAACGCTATCCACAGTACCAAGGCTTTCGTTAAGCTCAATGCCCGTCTTTTCACCGAGACCGAACATTTTGAAGTAGCTGTTGAGCTTTTCAATACCCAGAAGTCGTGATGTTTCATAGAAGAAAATGTTGCAGGAATTGAAAAGTGCATTAACAACATTCTGTCTGCCGTGAGTATCAATACATCCGGGCTGATAGTCCTCATAATGCTTATATATACCTGCACAGGTTACATAGGTGTCACCGTCTATAACCCCCTCCTCAAGACCTGCCATAGCAACTGCAGGCTTGATTGTTGAACCGGGTGTGTAGGTACTTCTGAGTGCTCTGTTCCAGAGAGGAGTTGCCTCATCGGTGTTGAGCTTTGTTGCATTTTCAGCATAGGTGGAGTTATCGTAGGTGGGATAGGATGCCATAGCAAGCACCTCGTTGTTTCTTGTATCCATAACAACAACGGCACCTGACATGGGATAGCCTCTTGTGCTTTTTGTTTCAAGGTCTGCAATACCCTCGGCAAGAGCATCCTGGGCTACCTTCTGAAGCCCGTAATCCATAGTAACAATTACTGTGTTTCCGTTTTCCGGCTCAAGGGTATATTCCTCCGTTTTGTTGCCGTGGGAGTCAACGGTTATGGTCTTTTCACCGTTTTTACCGCGAAGCTCATTTTCCATTGTAAGCTCAACGCCGCTTTTTCCCACAACATCGTTAATGGTATATCCCTGATCCTTGTAGCTTTCGTATTCGCCCTCGTTGATAGGACCTACCATACCCAACACATGTGGAGCTATGGTTCCGTCTGTATATTCTCTTTCGCAGGCAATTTTCAGGTCAACACCGGGGAAAATATCACTTTTTTCCATAATAACGGAAACAAGCTCGTTGGAAACATCGGAAGCAAATTCATAGTTTCTTCCCGTGTTGAAGCCGTTTTTAACCATTGAATAATATACGGATGCCACATCCCTTGCCCTTGCAAGAGACATACCCGAAAGACCGTACCTTTCAGAAAGAGCCCTGAAGCAATCCTCAACGGTTGCATAGTAGTTAAGGTGAAGGAAAGCTTCACTTTTAAGATAGGACACCTCTGACTCTCTTTCCTCAGAGAAAACCAGAGAGCCGTTGACTATTTCAATTGGTAGATTATCATTCCATTCGGCACCGTTTTTGTCGAAAAGAGTTATAAGTCCGCTGATAATTTCGTTGCGGCTTTCGTAATCCTTAGGAAAATTCTCATAATTGAAAACGATTTTGTTAACCTGCTTGTTTGTAACAAGAGGGAAGCCGTTTCTGTCAAGAATATCGCCTCTTATGGCATCAACGGTAACGGTAACCCTTGAAACCGATGTGTTGCTTTCCTGCTGTGCATTGATTATCTGCACCCTGAAAAGATTAACCGAAAAGAAAAAGAATATAACAAAGAAGAGGCCAATGACAACTATATTTCTTTTTTTACCTGTTTTAGAAGCCATATTTGTCATTCCTCACTTTCTTTTTTAATCAGTAGATTTTTTTGTTTTTATCCGTAGATGTAAGCCTGAATATAAGACCCACCAGCAGGTAATAAAGGAAGGTGAAAAGAAGAGTATAAAGTGCTGAGGGAAGATAAAAACCCGTAAGCAGCTGTGCAGCGCCCTCATATTCCTTTGTAAAGATGAACATAATCCAGTATACCGTGTTTATTGCCGTTACGCTCAGTGCAGACAATAGCAAAGCACTTCTTATATTGTTCCTGATAAGCCATGTGACGGCAACGCCGGAAAAATAACCGGTCACCGCAAGACACACGGAAAAGAAGCCGTCGCCGCGTACTGTTGCAAAGTCCCACAGCACACCTGCGAGAATACCGAAGGCAAGACCCGGCATACTTCTTTCATACATACCGATGCTCACCGTAAGGGGAATCAGAATCATTGCCTTTGCACCGAAAAGGGCAGGTATTGCCCCGTCGGTATGCTGAAAAGCCGCTGTAAGAAAGATGAGAAAAACAAGCAGCGCTCTTCTTATGTATATATCCTTATTGTTTGAAAATCTCATCCTCTCACCGTCCCTTCTCAAAGGTCTTTGCCTTATTCGATTATTTCTTCAACACCCTGACCTTCAAAGTCTGTTATAACAAAAACGTCCTCAAGCTCTCTTATTTTAACACCCGGCTCAATAACAGCAAAGCCGGAAAGATCATATTTGTTTTCGCTTACCTCGCTGACAGTACCGATGATAAGTCCCTTGGGATAGATGCCGCCTATACCCGAGGTTACGATAATACCGCCGGGAGTTACCGATGTTGTGCGGCTCAGACCCGTCAGCACACAGCAGCCCTTACGGGAATATTCAGCCGTGGTTGTAACATAGGCTGTTTCTCTTGTTTTGCTTTCTGTTGCACTTATGTTCACCTCAGGGTTAAGTATGGATTCAACCACACAGTAGGAGGGATGCACCTTCTTCACAACACCAACAACATAGTTGCCGTAAACCACCGGGTCATCGGCGCTGATGCCGTCGTTGGAGCCCTTATCAAGAATCATTGATGTGAACATATCCGCACTGTCGGTGCCTATAACAGAAGCAGGCTCAAACTGATAGTCGGGATTTTCCTGCTTTACACCGAGCATTTTTTCATAGCTTTCAAGCTTGTGCATAGCTTCGTTATAGTCAACAAGTTGACCCTCATATTCTGCAAGAAGCTTGTTGAGCCTTTCAATTTCCTTCTGATATGCCGATGAGCTTTCAAAGGAGTCTGAAAACCAGTCAACCTTTTCGGCAACAAATGCCGCCGCCTTCTGGAAGGGGCTGAACACCGTTCCGACAACGCTTGTAATCGGTGAAGCAGAGGAATTTGTTGCAACAGCTATAACCGCGCCCGTAAGTAAAGCGCAGATGGCTATGAAAAATATTTTAAATTTCCTGCTTTTTAAAAACTGAAGCATTTATTTCACCCTGTTTTTTAATTTATATCTTTTTACCGATATTACCAAGAGCATCCGACTCAAGATAAATACCTGTTCCGTCTGCAACACAGTCAAGAGGATTATCAGCAACATTTACGGGCATACCTGTTTCCTCTGAAATAAGTCTGTCAAGACCTCTTAAAAGCGCACCGCCGCCGGTAAGTGTAATGCCCTGCTCCATAATATCTGCCGAAAGCTCAGGCGGAGTTTTTTCAAGGGTTGCCTTAACAACGTCAAGAATCTGATTGACACAGTCTGAAAGGGCTTCTCTTATTTCCTCACTTGTAACGGTTATGCTCTTGGGAAGTCCGTCAACAAGGTTTCTGCCCTTGATTTCCATTTTGCCCTCGCCCTCATATTCGGTGGCTGAGCCGATTTTAACCTTGATATCCTCGGCTGTTCTGTCGCCGACGAGAAGGTTATATTTCTTTTTGATATACTGACCGATTGCATTGTCGAAAGAGTCGCCTGCAGTTCTTATTGAGCGTGAGGTAACGATGTCGCCAAGGGAAATAACCGCAACCTCAGCGGTGCCGCCGCCGATGTCAACAATCATACTGCCGATTGCCTCACTTACGGGAAGTCCTGCACCGATAGCCGCTGCCATAGGCTCTTCAATAAGAGAAACATACTTTGCGCCTGCTTCAATAGCCACGTCGTGAACGTTTCTTCTTTCAACCTCGGTAACACCTGAGGGAATGCACACAACAACCCTTGCCTTTGTAAGGAAGGAGCCGCCCATAGCCTTCTGAATAAACTTCTTGAGCATTTCGCAGGTAATATCAAAGTCTGCAATAACACCGTCACGAAGAGGACGCATTGCCGTAATTGAGCCCGGAGTTCTGCCTATCATTTCCTTTGCCTCGGTGCCTACTGCAACAACCCTTGCAGGTCTTGCGCTGACATTGATGGCAACAACGGAAGGCTCGCGTATAACGATACCCTTACCCTTTACAAATACCAGGGTGTTAGCTGTTCCTAAATCTATTCCTATATCCTGTGAAAAAAGCATTGTTATTCTCCTTTCGGAATCAATTGTATGGTAAAACGGACATAATGACACAATTATAGATATAACATTATACCCCAAAATTTCATTTTACTCAATAGTAATAAACAAATTTTACAGTCTTTTTTTATTTTCTCCCGCTTTTTCTCTTTAATTCAGCCTGAAATAAAAGCATTTGACAGCACGGTGCTTAAAATTATATAATATATACATTAAAGGTCAGTTTAAATAAAAAAGGAGAACGGTTATGCTCATCAAGGTACTTATTGATAACATCAGCGACGGCAGACTTAATCACGAATGGGGACTTTCACTTCACATCAGCCATGAAGGAAAAAATATTCTTCTTGACACGGGTGCAACTGATAAATTTCTTAAAAATGCACGACTTTCAGGAATTGATATTGAAGATGTTGACTGCGGTGTGCTTTCCCATGCCCACTATGACCACGCCGACGGACTTTCCGCCTTTTTCAAATCAAACAGCAAAGCACCCTTTTATCTTAGCTGTGAGTGTAAGGAAAACTGCTACGGCAGACGGTGGATTTTCGGAAAATACATCGGTATAAAAAAGGGTATTATGAAGGAATATGAAGGACGTATTGTTTTTTCCGGTGAAAAAACCGAAATCAGTAAAAATGCCTTTCTTCTCCCCAGCGGCGATGAGGATTGCACCCATATCGGCAAAAAGGCCGGGCTTTACATACGTGAAAACGGCAGATGGCAGCCCGACTCCTTCCGTCACGAGCAGAGCCTTGTGCTTCGCACAGAAAAGGGACTTGTTATTTTCAACAGCTGCTCACACAGAGGTGTAAGCAACATCATATCCGATGTTAAAAGGGCTTTTCCCGATGAAAAAATCATTTCATACATCGGCGGACTTCATCTTTACCGCTCTGACAAAGAGGATGTTCTTGCCCTCGCCGAGGAAATAAAAAAATCTGAAATTGAAAAAATATATACGGGTCACTGCACCGGTGATAAAGCCTTTGAGCTGATGAAGGGTATACTCGGTGAAAGGATAATCAAGCTTCATTCAGGACTGGAGATTGAAATATGACAGAGCTTCAGCAAAAGCTTTTCTCAATGGCTGACCCTGCCTACCGTGACTTTCATTCTGCACTTATGCCGACGGTTGACAAGGAAAACATCATCGGCGTGAGAGTGCCGCAGCTGAGAAAACTCGCAAAGGAGATAAGTCATACCTGTGCCGCAAAGGATTTTATGACACAGCTGCCCCATCGCTATTATGAAGAAAATAATCTTCACGCCTTTCTCATCGCCCTGATAAAGGACTATGATGAATGCATAAAGGAGCTTGACAGATTTCTCCCCTATGTTGACAACTGGGCAACAACCGACAGTATGAGTCCGAAGGCACTTAAAAAACAGCCCGTAAGGCTGCTTGAAAAAATAAAAATATGGCTTCAGAGTGAGCATACCTACACGGTACGCTTTGCAATAAAATGTCTTATGGATTTTTACCTTGACGAAAACTTTTCTGAGGAAATTCTGAGCCTCGTTGCATCGGTAAAAAGTGAGGAATACTATATCAATATGTGCTGTGCCTGGTTTTTCGCAACGGCACTTGCAAAGCAGTATGATGCCACAATACCCTATATTGAAGAAAAGCGGCTTACACCGTGGGTACACAACAAGACAATCCGCAAGGCAATTGAAAGCTATCGCATCAGCGGTGAAATCAAGGAAAAACTGAGAAAAAAGCACCTGTGAGGGTAGTAAGCACTAAGAAATCGGGGTTGCCTTCGCCAACGAACAGTAGTCGGGAGTCAGGGAATGCCCGAAGGGCATTTCAATGCACAATGCGCAATGCGCAATCGCGCCCGATATGAGTGGAAACAGGTGAGCTCTGCCCGCTATGGTAATTATTTGGGGGCGGCCATTGGCTGTCCGTTTGATGCAACTCAAGTCTACCTCTTAGGCGAAGGCAATTCATTAGCCTCCACCTTTGGGGGAGGTGGCACGACGTAGTCGTGACGGAAGGGGTTCCTCTGCTCTTTCTTCCAACCGTGTTACGGTTATAACGAGTAAAAACGGCGGTAAGAAACTTCCCTTCACCACTCGCATCGGTCGCAATTCTGCATTTTGCACTTTGCATTTTGCATTAAAAAAGCCACCCGAGGGTGGCTTTTTTTATACCGAAACCGTTCCTTTGATTCCGAAATCAGAGAGCACTCTTACAGTTCTTGCAACGGGAAGTCCCATAACGGAAAAATAATCCCCCTTTATGCCTTTTACAAGCACAGAGCCATAGCCCTGGATGCCGTAGCTTCCTGCTTTATCATCACATTCACCTGTTGCAACATAGCTTTCTACGGCTTCATCGGTCAGCTCATAAAACTCCACCTCTGTGGTGTCGGCAAAGGTAACCTCTTTTTCGCCGTCACATATACATACGGCAGTAATAACCTTGTGAGTTCTGCCCGAAAGAAAGCGGAGCATAGCCCTCGCTTCCTCTCTGCTTGCAGGCTTACCGAGAATTTTACTGTCAAGGGCAACAACCGTATCACATCCAAGCACAACAGCATCCTTATTACTTTCGAAAATTGCAAGTGCCTTTCTCTTTGCAAGAAGAGACACCGCCTCCTCAACAGTAAGCCCTTCGGGCAGATTTTCGTCTGCATCGGAGGGTATTATTTCAAATTCATAGCCCACATTCTTAAGAAGCTCACGTCTTCTCGGTGAAGCGGAAGCAACAATAAACCTTTTCATCAGATTGTACCTTCTTTTGTCATTTTATCAAGCTTTAATATGAGTGCAACGGTTTTCGCATCGGAAATCTCGCCGTCAAGAACCATTTTTGCCGCCTTTTCAAGAGGAATTTTTTCAACTGAAAGGAATTCACCCTCGTCAAGATGCTGAACAACAGGATGAAGCCCCGTAGCGGCAAAGAGATAGATTATTTCGCTGCAGTATGCCACCGTAGGATAAACCGTACCCATATCAAGCACTCTGTCAGGCCTTACACCGCATTCCTCTTCAAGCTCGCGCAGACCTGCCTCAAGGGGAATCTCACCCTTTTCAAGCTTACCTGCAGGAAGCTCAAGAAGCTCCCTTTTAAAGGGATAACGGTATTGACGTACAAAATAAAGCTCCTTATCTTCCGTAAGTGCCGCAATACATACGCCGCCGCTGTGCTCAACAACCTCTCTGAAGGATTTTGTTCCGTCCTCCAGCTCAACATCGTCAACATGAACTCTTATTATTTTACCTTCAAAAATATTTTTTTCATTCAGGGTTATTTCTTTCATAGGTTTCTCTCCTTCAGGGAATATTTGCAGAAGCTTACTAATATATATCTGTAAGGTGATAAAAATGAACAGTATAGTTAAGCCCGTACCTCTGGATTATAACACAAAAATACACTTTATAGAAGAGCTTATCAAGGATTTTCCCTTTTTAAATGTTGAAATTCAGGGAAGAACAGCTACAGGAAGGGCAATTTTCTCCCTTTCTCTCGGTAACAGGAAGAATTCGGTTATTATTGCAGGAGGCTTTCACGGCAGCGAATGGCTTACCTCATCATATCTGATGCTTTTTGCGGAAAAACTTTGCAGATGCGTTAAATACGGCTCTCAGATGAGCTGTGTTGATGTCAGAAGAGCCTTTTCTCAACTGGGAGTTACAATCATACCCTCGGTAAATCCTGACTCAGCTGAAATCTTTCTCAGAGGCTTTGAGGGTGCCGGCTCACTCAGACACTTCGCTTCATCCCTAGGGGAAAACAACCGCTTGTGGAACGCCAATGCTATGGGTGTTGACATAAAGCGTAACTTTTCTTCCCACAGCCGCAACTCCTCTTCACCCTTTCTGAAGGATACATCTGAGCCTTGTGCTGAAGGCTACTGCGGAAAATACGGTGAAAGCGAAGCGGAAACAAAGGCTCTGACAAGACTTTGCAGGCTTCATCACTTCCGTCAGTGCATGAGTCTTGAATGCGGACGCAATGAGCTTTTGCACCACGGTGAAAATTCACCCCTTAGAAGCAATATGATGGCAAAAATTCTTGCCGATTCCTGCGGATATTACTTTTCTCAGGATGATGACAGAAGGGGTATTACCAATTTTTCATCCTGGTTTGCAGAAGAATTCATCCAGCCTGCCTTTACAATAAAAACAGACAAGGGAGAAATTCCCTTGTCTGAAGAAAGCTTTTACAAAAACTACATAAATCTTGAAGAAGCGATTCTGCTTTTCTGCCTTATGTGAATTACCAGCCGAAATAATCGCTGAAGAAGTCGGGTCTGCTCTGAGTGGTAGGCTCTTCCTCTTCTTCTGCAGAAGTTGAACCCTTATCCTCAACAAGAGTTATAGTTACATCAAACTCCGTTGTTTTGTAGGTACGATCGTCAATTCTGCAGATTGTAAGAGTAAGGCTGTCACCGACTGCACCGGTTTCAATAAGGTCAAGAAGCACGCTTGAATCATCCATATCCTTACCGTTTACACCGATAATAAGGTCGCCCTCCTGAACATCTGTACCTGCAAGACTGCTGTCCTCAGCGATGCTTGCAATAACAAGTGAGCCCTGGGGAAGTCCCTTGATTGAAACGATGAGGGAATAAAGCTGATAGGAGCTTACGGGAGCATATTCAATGCCGAGCTTGGGTCTGTTGGGCACATAGCCGTAGCTGATAAGCGCATCAACAACGGGACCTGCTATAGATGTGGGAACGGCAAAGCCCATACCCTCAAATTCGGTGCTTGCAATTTTTGAAGAGTTGATGCCGATAATCTGACCTGATGAGTTTACAAGTGCACCGCCTGAGTTACCGGGATTTATGGCGGCATTGTGCTGAATGCAGGTCATTGTGTAGGTTGAGGTTACGGAACGGTCAATAGCGGCGATGATGCCGTCGGTTATTGAGCCGAAATATTCGCTGCCGCCCGGGTTACCGATAGCATAGATAGGCTCACCTATCTTAAGGGTTGTTGAGTCGCCGAATTCGGCAAGGGGAAGACCTGTCTTATTAACCTTGACAACACCGATATCGGTTCTCTGATCATAAGCAACAAGCTCTGCAGAAAACGTTGTGCCGTCAAGAAGAAGTATGCCGTATTCAACACCCTTTTCGCTGATAACATGAGCGCAGGTGACAACATAAGTCCAGCCGTCCTTTTCGCTCATAAGCACGCCTGAGCCTTCGCCGTAAAGCTTACCGTCAACGTAGGTCATCACGCCGACAACGCTGGGACGTACCTTTTCTGCAACATAAACCGAATTTGGAACGCTGTCATCGGGGTTTGAGGGTGCAACATTCATATTATCCTGAATGTCAGAGCCGTTTGAAGAATTACCGCCCTGCTGATTGTCCTGCACGTCAGAATCGTCCGGAGAAAGAGTGGTGCTTTCAGATATATCATCTGAGGGGTTCTCGGGTGAATAGCCCATAATACCCACAACCATACCTGAAACGGCAACAACAACACAAATCAGGATAAGCAGCCACATAAGGGTTTTTCCGCCCTTTTTCTCGGGAGGAAGTGAGGAAGCAGGCTTGGGACTTGCTGCAGGCTGAGTAGCAGGTGTCTGATAGGGATTCTGAGTGTAATAGTAAGTCTGCTGCTGATTTGAAGCTGCGTTTGCAACATACGGATTATATGCGGGAGCAGGCATCTGAGGCTCAGCAGGCTGAACGGGTGCTTCTGCTTTTTCTTCCGAAGCAGGAGCATATTCCTCGGGAGTATAGGAAAACCCGTCCTGAATATTCTGCGGATTTTCGGGCATAATAGGCTCGCTTTCCGTTGCGAAGCCGTCCTCGGTCATACCCTGAGGCGCAGCTTCAGAATCTCTTTCTAATTCGTCGTTAAAGTTATTCTCATTCATAATCTGTGGACTCCTTTGCTGGAATTACTGTTAAAAAGAATATATCCGTTTATTTAAAAAATCTTTAAAATTCAATTTAATTCTTACTCGGAATAGGGAATTTCAAACATAAACTCCGTATATTCACCGCTGACACTTTTTGCGGTGATGTCACCGTCGTGCATATTTATTATGGTCTTGACAATGTAAAGCCCCAGACCTACGCCTTTGGTATCAAAGCTTCTTGACTTATCAACCTTATAGAAGCGTTCAAATATACGGGAAATCTCCTCCTGCTTGACGCCTGCGCCCGAATTGCGGATTCTGACGGTGGTTTTTTCCCCGTCGTTTGAGGCATAGACGCTGATAGTGCCGTTTTCGGGAGTGAACTTGACTGCATTGTCAAAAAGATTATATATAACCTGCTGGATAAGGTCTCTGTCACCGCAGAGCTTTACGTTGCCCATTTCTTCAAAGCCTTCGATATTGATTCTCTTTTCATCAATTCGCTTTTCAAAGGTAAGAAGGGTTTCGAAAATCTGAGATGCAACGTCGTATGTCTTGGGTGAAAGCTGAACCTCACCTGCTTCGATTTTTGAAAGGTTGAGCATGGAAACAACCATTCTGGAAAGCCTTTTTGCCTCGTTTGATACGATTGTAAGATACTTCTTTTCTTCTTCCGGAGGGATAGTACCGTCAAGAATACCGTCGGCAAAGCCCACAATGGATGTCATGGGTGTTTTAAGCTCGTGAGAAACATTGGCAACAAAGCTTTTTCTTGATTCCTCCGTTACTGCAAGCTCGCTTCCCATTTTGTTAAGAGCCTTCGCAAAGTCGGCAAAGTCACCGTTTTTATAGTTTTCGTTTGCCTTATGCTCGAAGGCACCCTTGGCGTAATGCACGGTAACCTCCTTCATCTCTTCAAGAGGCTTTGTAATACCGCGGGTGATGAAGAAAATCATAATAAACACAAGCACAAGTGCAAACAGAATAGCATAGGTAAGTGCCTGGGAAATACCTGCAACATAGGGAAGAAAGCCGATAACCGCATCCTCAACTGCAAAAACTATGCCTATATGCCGTGAGCCGACCTCAATAGGCTCGGCAACAACAAACTTGCCCATACCGAATTCATCCTCGGTAGTGTAATCGGTAAAGCCGCCGTCTATGGCTCTTCTGATATGGTCTTCAGAAATGTGCATTGTTTTATGCTCGCTGCATAAAGCCGCATTGCCGCTTTTGCTGTCTGAGCAGTAAAGCACATTGCCGTCAATATCGGAAATATAATATTCGGAAAGGGTTGCCTTATAGGTAAACTCGAGAGCGCTGTATAAAAGCTCTTCCCTTTCTTCTTCAGTAAGCTCTGACTGCTGAAGCTCAGCATAATTCACGGCTATGTTATGTGCGTTTCTTGAAAGGGCTTCGGTTTTATCCTCCCACCATTGAGCCGCATTGAAAAGCAGCATGGTAAAGCCTATAAGCATAAAGCCGAAAAGCACAACAAAAACAGAAACACCGAAATATTTTCTGAAAAGACTGCCTTTTCTCTTTTTCCGGACTTTTTTCATGGTTTTAATCCGCCTTTCACAGACAAATCAAAGAGGGCTGCGACATTTTATCCTCAGCCCTTTTTTATCTTATTCTTTTGTTTCAAACTTGTAGCCTACACCCCATACGGTGCGAAGTTCCCACTTGTCGGATACACCTGTGAGCTTTTCACGAAGACGCTTTACGTGAACGTCAACAGTTCTGCTGTCACCGTAGTAGTCGTAGCCCCATACCTCGTCAAGAAGCTGATCTCTTGTGAAAACTCTGTTTGCATTCTTTGCAAGGTGGAAAATAAGCTCCATTTCTTTGGGCGGTGTATCAATCTGAACGCCGTTTACCTTAAGCTCATAATTTGTAAGATTGATGGAAAGCTTATCGTAGTGAACCTCCTTAAGCTCATCAACGGCTGTGGAAGCGCTGCGGCGAAGAACTGCCTTGATTCTTGCAACAATTTCCTTTGTTTCAAAGGGCTTTACAACATAGTCGTCTGCACCGAGCTCAAGACCGAGAACACGGTCAAAAACCTCGCCCTTTGCGGTGAGCATAATAATGGGAGTTTCTGAAAACTTTCTGATTTCTCTGCATACCTGCCAGCCATCAAGCTTGGGAAGCATAATATCAAGAAGAACAAGGCTTGGGCTTTCCTCCTTGAAGGTGGAAACAGCACTCAGGCCGTCGTTTGCAATAACCACCTGATATTCTTCTTTTTCAAGATAAACTCTGAGAAGCTCGCAGATACTGGTGTCGTCATCAACAACAAGAATTTTTTCCTTATTCATAATAATTCTCCTTATCTGTTTTGTTTTATTATATCGGTATAACTTAAATATTACTTAATTTTAGTATTTGCAGTATTTCCTGAAAATACATTACATTCTTTCGGGAGAGTCAACCTTAAGCATATTAAGTATGCTCTTCATGGTATCTCTTACACAGATGCAAAGGAAAATTCTTGCCTGCATAAGACTTTCGTCCTCAACACCTACACGGCAGTTGTTATAGAACTTATGAAAGCAGGTTGCAAGGTCGATTGCATAGTGTGTAACCTTTGCAGGGTCGTAATTCTTTGCGGCATTGATAATAACATCGCCTAAGCCGGAAAGGAAACGGATAAGCTCTCTTTCCTCAGGGGCAGTAAGAAGTGAAAGCTCATCGGCACTGCAGTCACGTGCCTTTTTGCCCTCTGCTTCAAGCTTTGAAAGAATACTGCAGATTCTTGCGTGAGCATACTGACAGTAGTAAACCGGATTCTGTGAGCTCTGCTCAACTGCAAGGTCAAGCTCGAAGTCCATAAGTGAGCCCGGCTCCCTCATATTGAAAAGGAAGCGTACAGCATCAATAGGTACTTCGTTGAGAAGGTCAACAAGGGTAATAGCTTTACCTGTTCTCTTGCTCATTCTTACAACCTCGCCGTCACGGACAAGACGTACGAACTGCATAAGAAGAATGTCAAGTCTGTCCGGGTCAATGCCCACAGCCTTCATAGCACCCTTCATACGTGCAACGTGACCGTGGTGGTCTGCTCCCCAAACGTCGATTGCCTTATCGAAGCCTCTTTTCTGAAGCTTGTTTCTGTGGTAAGCAATGTCTGCTGCAAAATAGGTGGGATTGCCGTTGGCGCGGATAAGAACATCATCCTTTAATTCGAGCTTATCAATGTAATCCTGAGTTTTGCCCTGACTGAGAAGCATTTCGGTCTGGATGTCCTTATTCTTATACCAGAGTGCGCCGTCCTTTTCGTAGGTGTGTCCGCCCTGACGAAGAATGTCGATAGTCTCCTTAAGCTCGCCGCCGTTGTGAAGTGTCAGCTCGCTGAACCATAAATCATAGTCAATGCGGTATTTTGCCATAGCTTTTTTCATATTGTCAAGGTTTTTCGGAAGGGCAAATTCTGTGAGTGCCTTTCTTCTTTCCTCTTCACTCTTGCTAAGGTAGCTGTCGCCGTATTCACTGATGAATTCGGATGCTCTTTCCTTTATATCCTCACCGTGATAGCTGTCCTCGGGAAGCTCAATATCAACACCGAGAAGCTGCTGATATCTTATGTCAAGTGAAAGGGCAAACTTATCAATCTGATTACCTGCATCGTTAACGTAGAATTCTCTTGCAACCTCATAGCCTGCATAGTCAAGAACTGCAGCAAGACAGTCACCGAGAGCGCCGCCTCTTGCATTACCCATATGCATGGGACCTGTGGGGTTTGCGGAAACAAATTCAACATTGATTTTCTTACCCTTGCCGTAGTCGCATCTGCCGTAGCTGTCGCCTGCATCTCTTATTTCAAAAAGAATATCGGCATAATAGCTGTCGCAAAGAAAGAAGTTGATAAAGCCGGGACCTGCAATTTCAACCTTTTCAAAATATGTGCCCTCAAGGCAGATGTTTTCAGTGATAGCCTCTGCAATCTTTCTCGGAGGGAGACGGAAGGCTCTTGCATTTACCATTGCGGCGTTTGTTGAGTAGTCGCCGTTTTTTCTGTCGGCGGGTACTTCAACGGAAAAGTCAGCAACCTCTGCCTCGGGGAAAACTCCCTGAGCCTTTGCCTTATCTATTGCGGCACATACGGTTTCTCTTATCTGGTTTTGTGCCTTGTTTACTGTAATTGACATTTTCTGTATCCTCTTTTCTGATTATATACGGTCAGCATCCCCGGGGATGCACTTTTTTACTGCTTTTTTGTTACTCTGATTTTAAACTCAATTTCGCCTGCTGCCTGACCCGAAATATCGGTTATGTAGCTGAAATCTAGTGCACCGCCCTTTTCGCTCATACGGGATTCAACGCTTTTTGTGCTGATGCCCACGCTGAAGGAGCCGAAGGGTGCAACATGATGTGACAGATGTCTTACTCCCTCTTCAATAGTGTAGCAGGAGTTGACGGATGCCTCACGGCGTACGGTGATAAGTCTTTCGTTTTCCACCTTTATTTCGGTGCGTATTTCGCCCTCTTCCTCGCTTTGCTCGGTGTAGCTGAGGATATAATCCTTGCCGCTGAAGCGGAGATCGGCATGGGTGGTCATTTCAATTTTATCAGTTTCACCGTCCATTTTCTGGGTGGTGAGAACTGTTACAAGGTAATTGCTTTGCATAAAAAAATCCTTTCACCGATTGAACATAAATATACATAATATATAATAACATATATATTGAGAAAAATCAATTTATTTGTTCACATTTTTCTGTTTTATTTTCAAACTGAATTTTGTCGGTATCGGGCGGATGTGTGGGGGCTTGCTAGCGGCGAAGGCGCCGCTGTAAATGCCCTTCCGGCATTCCCTGACCCCTGACTACCGTTCGTTGCTGAAGGCAACCCCGATACCTTGCTGCTTACTACTTACTACTATCACCGCGCCTGCGGTGCATTAATCATCGGGAGACCACACGGGCTCTCCCTTGCACAGTTGCAAATCTCGCATTAAAAAAAGGCTGTTACACCTTCGTAACAGCCCTTCTGCCGTTAGCAGCCGCAGTTGTTGTTGCAGCCACAGCCGTTGCCGCCTCCTAAGAAGCCGCCTTCACCGCCACAGCACATGGATAAGATTAAAAGGATGATGATCCATGAGCAGCAGTTGCCGCCGAATAAACCGTTATTGCAAGCCATTGTCTTACCTCCTTTCCTCTTACATCATCATTATACGTTGAAGGCAAAAGAGTGTTACTGTTTTTGAATAGATGCACCGAAAGAGGAGTAAAATTATTAACGGAGGAGATAAATATGTCATTGCCCTTTGACCGATTGCCCGGAAAAACTGACCTTCCTTTGCCTTCTGATGAAATTTCTGACCTTTATTCTGAAAATCAAAGGTCAAAAACTGCAGAGCATACGGACAGATTCGCTTTCTGTGAAAATAATCAAAAAACAGAGATAATTGAAGAAAATCAAAGCTAAATTCAAATATTGGCGGTTAAAAGTATTGTTTTGACCTTTTTTGACCTTTGAAAAATACAGGAAACAGGCTATAATTAAATCAAGGTCAAAGAAAGTCAAAGTCAAAAAGAAAGGAAGTGAGGTCTTGAATTTATCAAACGTCATTGCACAGATGATAACGGATATGCTTGAAGAGAATCAGGAAATAGAAATTCAGCGTAACATACTCGCACAGAATCTGGGCTGCGTACCAAGTCAGATAAATTATGTGCTGTCCTCAAGATTTACCCCTGAAAGAGGCTTTCTTGTTGAAAGCAAGCGTGGCGGCGGAGGCTGTATACGTATTGTAAGGGTAAGCTGTGACAAGAATACACTTCTTATGAAGGTGATAAGCTCAGCAGGTGAGCAGATGAGTGAGGGTGCCGTCAGAAATCATCTGACAAATCTTCTTTATCACGACCTTATAAGCGAAGATCAGGCATCACTCATACTTGCCGCAACCTCTGATAACCATTTCCGTATGCTCTCTCCCTCTCTCAGGGATGAAATCAGAGCATCGCTTTTCAAGCAGATGCTTCTCACTGTAGCAAGACAGTAAAATATATATAAGTAGTTTAAGTAACGACAGGAGGTAATTATTATGTTATGTCAGAACTGTA
Organism: Acutalibacteraceae bacterium; assembly: GCA_045544675.1. Lineage (GTDB taxonomy): Bacteria > Bacillota > Clostridia > Oscillospirales > Acutalibacteraceae > UBA6857. The sequence continues at coordinate 5,109 of JAZPZK010000074.1, read as the reverse complement.
AGAAAAAGGAAGCAACAACCCACATCAAGCGTGTTATAAACGGAGAAGCAACAGAAAGTCATCTTTGCCGCAACTGTGCTCAGAATATGGGAGTGGGCAGCTTCTTCGACGATTTTTCCCTTAACCTGCCCGATATTTTCTCAGGCTTTTTCGGTGACAGCGCCTTTGCCCTCGGCGAAAGCAGACTTGACCGATGTGAAAAATGCGGCTGCTGCTTTGACGATATTATCAAAAGCGGCTCGGTGGGCTGTGCAGACTGCTATGAGAAATTTTATCAGAAGCTTCTGCCCTCGGTTCAGCGTATTCACGGCAAGGCAAAGCATGCAGGCAAGGTACCCGTAAGAAGTGAGGTCAACTCTCATGCAAAGGAAAAAACTGCAGAAGAAAAAATTGCAGACCTTAAGAAGGAAATGGATAAAGCCGTATCAGAGCAGAACTTTGAAAAGGCGGCTATCATAAGAGACGAAATAAAGAAAATGAAAGGAGAAAACTGATATGGCATGGTATAAGCAGACAGGAAACGAAAGTGCAGTAGTGCTCAGCACAAGAGTACGTCTTGCACGAAACAGCGAGGATTTTCCATTCCCCGTACGTCTTGACAGCGATGAAAAGGAAAAAATCTGCCTTGATGTGAAAAATGCACTGGAAGATTACACCGACGACAAGCTTAACTATATTGAGATGTCCTCTCTCACACCCACACAGGCAGTTTCTCTTGCAGAAAAGCATCTTATCAGCCCCGAGTTCGCCTATGAAAGAAACGGCAGAGCTCTCATCCTTTCAGAAAACGAGGATATCAGCATTATGCTCTGTGAGGAGGATCACATCCGTATTCAGGTTATTTTCCCCGGACTTGCACTCAACGAGGCCTTCAGCAAGGCGGATAAAATAGACAGCATCCTTGAAGGCAGAATCAACTATGCCTTCAGCGAAAGCCTCGGCTATCTTACCCAGTGCCCCACAAATCTCGGCACAGGTATGCGTGCATCGGTAATGCTTCATCTTCCCGCACTCACAAGAAAGGGAGCAATGCGCCGTCTCGCCACAACAGTAGCAAAGCTCGGTCTTACCCTCAGAGGCACCTTCAACGAATCAGGTGAAGGCTCAGGAGACGTATATCAGCTGAGCAACCAGGTTACCCTCGGTATCAGCGAGCAGGCAGCCTTGCAGAATCTTTCGTCCATTGCAATGCAGATTGTAACTCAGGAAAAGCAGGCCCGTGCCCTTCTTGTCAAGGACGAGGATTTCATCGATAAAATATACCGTTCCTGGGGCATACTCCGTTCAGCCTACAAGCTGACATCTCAGGAGCTGAGCAGCCTTATTTCCTATGTTATTGTGGGCGCTTGTGAGAACATAATCAATGTGCCTACAGATAAGCTCATATCTGCGCTTATTGAGCTTCAGCCTGCCTCACTTAATGTTTCCGAAGGCAAGCAGCTTTCACAGAGTGAAAGAGATCTTCTCAGAGCTCAGAAAATAAGGGAAATACTTAACTGATAAAAAACGGGCGTCCGACGGACGCTCGTTTTCTTAATAAACAATTGTAGTAGTGGGTAGCAAGTAGTAAGTAGTAAGGGAATGCCTTCGGGCGTTTTATTGCGCCTTTGGTGCAATTCATGGCGAAGCCAATTCTTACTGCCGTCGCTCTGCTCAGCTACGGTAAAATGGCGGGCAGAACCTTCCCTCTAGCGCCCAAGTATCCCGAGATTGCGTTGTAGTGCTCCGTAGGAGCTACCTCAGCCTTGCCTCTCCTGAAAGGAGAGGTGGCACCCGAAGGGGTGACGGAGAGGTTCTGTGCATTGCGAATTGAAAAAACACACCAAGGAGGTAACAACTATGTATAAATTCACAGGCTTTACCGAAAAAGCCAACAGAGCCCTCAATTCCGCTGTTGAAATTGCGGAAAACCTGGGCCATACCTATATCGGAAGTGAGCATCTGCTTGCAGGTCTTGTCCGTGAGGATAACGGCACAGCAACCTCTGTGCTGAACAGCGCAGGAATAACCTTTCCGATTGTTGAAAAGCTCATTCGTCAGAATGTGGGAGCAGGCATACCCACCGTGCTGACCCCTGCAGATTTCACGCCAAGAGCCAAGCGTATTATAGAGCAGTCCGTATCTGTTGCAAAAGGCGAAGGTGCAGGCTACGTGGGCACGGAGCATATTCTTAAGGCGATGCTTCAGGAGGATGATTGCTGCGGCGGTGCAATGCTGATTCAGGCGGGCGCTTCTCCTGCGATGCTTTTTGAGCAGATTAACTCACCTTCAAAGGGTCCTTTCGGTCACAGCTCAGCTGTAAGAAGAAGCAAAGGCGCAAAAAGCAGTACGCCCAACCTTGATAAATACGGACACGATATTACCGCAAAGGCTGCCGCCAACGAAATTGACCCGGTCATCGGCAGACAGCAGGAAATAGAAAGAGTTGTACAGATTCTTCTCAGAAGAAGCAAAAATAATCCCTGCCTTATCGGTGAGCCGGGCGTAGGTAAAACCGCCATTGCCGAAGGTCTTGCCCTTAAAATTGCAAAGGATGAGGTGCCTGAACTTCTGCGCAATAAAAGAATCGTCAGCCTTGACCTTACGGGTATGGTTGCAGGCACAAAATACCGTGGCGACTTTGAGGAAAGAATAAAGGCTTGCATTGAAGAGGTAATAAAGAATAAGGATATTATCCTATTTATTGACGAGGTGCATAATCTTATCGGCACAGGCTCGGCAGAGGGAGCCGTGGATGCGGCAAACATACTCAAGCCTACCCTTGCAAGAGGCGAGCTGCAACTCATAGGTGCAACCACCCTTGAGGAATACCGCAAGCACATTGAAAAGGATTCGGCTCTGGAAAGACGTTTTCAGCCCGTAAAGGTGGGCGAGCCTACGGAAGAAGAAGCGATACAGATTCTTTTCGGTCTTCGTGACAGATACGAGGCTCACCACAAAGTAAGAATCACCGACGAAGCAATTAAAAGTGCCGTTGCTCTTTCTTCAAGATACATCAGCGACAGATTTCTCCCCGATAAGGCTATCGACCTTGTTGACGAAGCGGCATCAAGGGTAAGACTTCGTTCCTATACCGTTCCGCCTCAGATAAGGGAGCTGGAAGAACAGCTAAAGGATGTAAATGAGGAAAAGGCTTCTGCAGTAAGTTCTCAGGATTTTGAAGCGGCGGCGTCTCTTAGAGACAAGGAAAAGGAGTTGATGAGCCGTATCGCCGTTGCACGATCTGACTGGAAGGAGGCATCCTCTGCATCGTCGGATGAGGTGACCGCTGAGGAAATTGCCGAAATAATCTCCGGCTGGACAGGCATACCCCTTCGTGAGGTTTCACGTAAGGAGAGCCAGCGTCTTCTTGATATGGAAAACATCCTTCACGAAAGAATCGTCGGTCAGCATAAGGCGGTAACCGCTGTTGCAAAGGCAATCAGACGCTCCAGAAGCGGACTCAAGGACCCGAAAAGACCTATGGGCTCCTTCATCTTTCTCGGCCCTACGGGTGTAGGTAAAACCGAGCTTTGCAAGGCTCTCGGTGCCGCTGTTTTCGGCGATGAGAATGCGGTAATCCGTTTTGATATGAGTGAATTTATGGAAAAGCATAACGCATCACGTCTTGTTGGTGCGCCTCCCGGATATGTGGGTCACGAGCAGGGCGGTCAGCTGACGGAGAAGGTTCGCCGCAAGCCATACAGCGTTGTTCTGTTTGACGAAATTGAAAAGGCGCATCCGGATGTTTTCAATATGCTTCTGCAGATTCTTGACGACGGAATTCTCACCGACGGTCAGGGCAGAAAAGTGGATTTTAAGAATACCGTTATAATTATGACATCAAATCTTGGTGCAAAGCTTATTGCAGGTGAGGAAAAATCCATCGGCTTTACTCACGGCGGTACTCTCAGCGAAACGGGTATTGAAAATGCGGTTATGGGTGAATTAAAAAGAACCTTCCGTCCCGAGTTTATTAACAGAGTGGATGAGATTATCGTTTTCAATCAACTCAAGCAGCCTGAAATTGAGCAGATTGCAGAAAAGATGCTTAACACTCTTAAGGAAAAGCTCAAGAAAATGGACATAGATATGGACTTCACCGAAAAGCTGATTTCCTTTGTTGCAAAAGAGGGCTTCGACCCGATTTACGGAGCAAGACCCCTCAGAAGAGCCATTCAGAGCAAGGTTGAGGACATGCTTTCACAGATGCTTCTTGAGGGTGAGCTGATAAAGGGTGAGAGCTATATCTGTGATGCAGAAGGTGACAGTGTGAAGGTTGAAAAAAAGCACCCGTGAGGGTGCTTTTTTAGTAGTAAGTAGTAAGGAATCGGGAATGCCCGAAGGGCATTTCAATGCGCAATGCGCAATTCGCAATGCGCAATCGCGGGGAACTCGTGTTGAAATGGGAAAGCTCTGTCCGCCGCTTTTATGTGCTATTGATCGGAGTATGTTTTTCTTGCCCTCCTTGAAAGGTAATTTCCCTGATAGGGGAGATGTCCGCGAAGCGGACAAAGGGGCAATGGCAAAGCCGTAACTACGGTGACCGAGGTTATCCGTTCACCGAATTAAGGCAGAAGAACCTGCCTCTCCCTTTGGGAGAGGTGGCAACCGTAAGGTTGACGGAGAGGGCATCTAGCCTTCCCCTTGGGGGAAGGTGGCAGCCGTCAGGATGACGGAAGGGGCACTCTGCCCTTTATTCCATACGTGCTGTGGTTATAACGGGTAGGTACTGCTTTTTCACCTTAATGTAGGTATGATTCTTTCATCGTGGTAACGCTCATGCCGCTGTGGCACATCCTTTGTCCGGAGCGACAAAGGCATCGTCGGCGAAGCGCTCGCGGTGGGAGATGAAGCGAGGCGAGGATGGCGCAGCGGTCAAAAGTTGCCCGCGCTCCAAGCGGACAGCAACTTTTGGGAACCGCAAGAGGAAAAAGCGCTCTCGGCCGAGGAAACAAGTTTCTCGGCAGGCCGCTGAGAAGTCCTATCTCTCTTTTACAGTTATTACGCAAAATTCTGTCTGATGATTAACCCATTTTACATAGTTCCTTACTTGAATGCTTTATCAAGGAGTAAGTTTGATGTTTAAGTAAGGTTTTTGGCCGAGGAAACAAGTTTCTCGGCAGGCCG
>JAZPZK010000073.1:0-20028 GCA_045544675.1 Acutalibacteraceae bacterium | reverse complement strand
GTGCGGTCTCCTGATGATTTATGCACCTTAGGTGCAAACAACTTTAGCCGTCCCCTCGGGGGAAGGTGGCAGCCGTCAGGCTGGCGGAAGGGTTCTCAATAGCACCGAAGGTGCAACTGCATTAGCCTCCACCTTTGGGGGAGGTGGCACGACGCAGTCGTGACGGAAGGGGCACTCTGCCCTTTCTTCCACACAGTCTACCCATCCTGACCGTAACCCGAATAAAATAGGCGGGTTGAACTTTCTTGTTTTCACCCGAGCATCCCGCGATTGCGTTGTAGTGCTCCGTAGGAGCTACCTCAGCCTTGCCTCTCCTGAAAGGTAATTCCCTCTGTTAGAGGGAGTGTCACGAAGTGACGCGGTTATAATAGCACCGAAGGTGCAAACCTTAGCCTTGCCCTCCTTGAAAGGTAATTCCCCTGTTAGGGGAATTACCTTTCAAGGGAGCCGAGTAACCAAAGAACTTTTCTGCTTCCCGACTCGGCGGACTGCACCTTGCCGTTTCAGAAAACTTCACCCGCGATTGCGCATTGCGAATTGCGAATTGCGCATTGAAAAAAGCACCCCAAAGGGTGCTTTTACTTACTATTAACCATTTCCGTATAAATATCGCAGATCTCATTCACCTCACCCTGAGCCACAAGCTGACCCTTGGTGAGAATTATTGCCTTGTTGCAGATTTTCTTAACACGGTCTGTGTTATGTGAAACGAAAAGTACCGTAGCGCCGTCCTTCATCATATCAAGAATTCTCTGCTCACTTTTTTCCTTGAAGGCTGCATCACCAACGCTGAGCACCTCATCAAGAATAAGAACATCGGGCTTTACTGCGGTGGCAATGGCAAAGCCCAGACGGCTTTTCATACCCGAGGAATAGCTTTTAAGCGGTGCGTTTATAAATTCGCCAAGCTCGGAGAACTCCACGATTTCATCATACTTTTCGTCGATGAACTTTCTTGAAAAGCCCATTGTTGCACCGTAAAGATAAATGTTTTCCTTACCGCTGTAATTCATATCAAAGCCTGCACCAAGCTCCAGCATAGGGGCAATAACACCCTTGACCTTAACCTTGCCCTGAGTAGGCTTGAGCACACCTGCAACAACCTTGAGAAGTGTGCTTTTTCCGGCTCCGTTAAAGCCCATTATTCCCACACGCTCTCCCTTTTCAACCTTGAAGGAAACATCCTTGAGCGCCCAGAATTCGGTAAAGCTCAGCTTTCTTGTAACAAGACGTATGAAATATTCCTTGACGTTGTCAACTCTCTCTTTATTAAGGTGAAAGAGCATACTTACGTGATTTACTTCAACTGCGTAATCCTTCATATCGCTCTCTCCTTAAATGTGTAAGATGAATTTATCCTGCTTCCTTGTAAACAGGATAAGTCCGATAACAAGGCAGGCAAGGGAAAACAGAACGCTGTAAACAAAGGCCTGAACATCAAAATATACCGAAAGCTCGCCTGAGTGGATAACAAAGGCTCTGAAGGCTTCGATAATACCGTAAAGAGGATTCAGCTTCAGCACCTTTATAACCCATGAATCCATAGGATAATTAAGCTTATCCACGGTGTAAACGATGGGGGTCAGATAGAAAAGCAGAAGGGTGAACACATCATAAAGATTTTCAATATCCTTGAAGAATACGTTGAGAGTGCAGAGTATAAGACCTACACCAATGCTGAGAACAAAAAGTACAAGTATGGGTACTATTGCCCAGACCACGTTGACTGTAAGGGTTATGGGATTGTAATTGATAATTGCAAAGAAGATTATAACCGCCGCAAGCACCGAAAGGGAAATGAGGAAGGTTATAAAGGTTGAAAGTGTCATTGAAAGAGGATAGATATACTTGGGCACGTAAACCTTTTTGATGATGGACGCATTTTTTCTTACCGACTTCATTGCCCTCTTTGTACTCTGGGTGTAAAACTCATAAAGAAGTCTGCCGCAGAGAAGATAAACGGGATAGTTTACCACCTGAGGCGAATCCTTGCCGAAAAGACGGCTGAATATAAGTGACAGCACCACCATGGTAAGAAGAGGCTGAAGAAAGGACCAGAGCATACCGAGGGCGGAGTTTCTGTATTGAAGCTTTATATTTTTAACCACAAGCTCCCTGAGCAGGTAGCGGTATTTCATAAAGTTTGACTTTGCATAGCAAACTGTTGATTTAACCGACAAAGCAAAACCTCCTTTAAAGTTCATCAGTTTAGTATATCACATATTTCATCCTTTTACAAGAGCAGGAAAAATCTGCAATAAAAAAATGCCTGTCAGACTGTTGAGAAGGTTGCAGGAACATATATGTAAAAAGCAGTTGAAATCCCACATTTCAACTGCTTTTAGCATTTTTCTTATATTGTATTGCTTTTGAATTCCGTTTTTTTAGTCTTATTCACATATATGTTACTGCGACCTTATCGACAGTCTGAAATTATTTGAGGTGGAAAGTATAGCTCATACCCTCAAGAGGCTGACCTGCCCGGAAATCTCTTGCAGTAAAGACAACTCTGTCTGCATAAACCTCAACATAGTCGCCGAGACCGGGCTGAAGGAATGCACCATAGTCATTTTCTCTGCCGTAAGCAGGAAGGTTGATTGAATATACACCGTTTTCTTCGTCGAATACCTCAAGGCTGTTTTCATAAACGCCGTCGTGAAGATGTCCGTTGATGTAGAATACGTTTTCATACTTCACAAGCACATCGAATACATCTGAAGAATCCTCGCCAAGGTCACCGTTTTCCCATACCTCGGGAAGTCCGTGAGTATCTGCAAGAGGCTGATGGCATACTACGAATGCAGGCTTGCCGTCTCTTGTTGCTCTTTCAAGCTCGCTGTCAAGGAATTCGAGCTGCTCATCGGAGATAATTGCCTTTTCAAGCTGCCTTTCATCGGAGCCCATAACTATAAAGGTGTATCCGTTTACATCGTATGAATAATAGGGCTTATTAATATCCATATCAAGATATTCCCCTGCTTTTTGCATTATCATAGCGGTCTGAGCCTCATAGGCAAGACGTATGTCATGGTTGCCTGTTGCAAGAAGAATGGGCTTATCTGCAAATACGCTGTTGTCAAGCTTATCCCAGAGCGCATTGTAGGAAATACCGTCACCGAATTCGGTAAGGTCGCCTGCAATAAGAAGTGCATCGAATTCCTCTTCGGAGTTAGCGATATCGTTAAGTCCGCATTCGAGATAGAAGGTGTTTATCTTTGTTTCTCTTGTATGTGTGTCTGCAAGAGCAACAAAGGACATAAGACATTCGTCGCTGTTTTCAAAAACGATGGGATTTTCTGTTGAGTTGGGTACAATCAGACCGAGTGCAAGACCTGCTGAAAGCACAAAGCCCAGAACTGCGTGAATAGCCGCAACAATACTCTTGAGTGTTGCTGAAAATTTATCTACCATAATTTTTCCTCCTTAAGGGATAAAAATACCGCTGCACCTTTTTAACGGTCAGCATCTACGGAATTATAATAGCTCTGAAAAATTATTTTGTCAATAAAAGATTAAAAAAATAAATATCTTGTTTATTTACTGTACACACTTTTCTCTTTCTTTCAGCCTTCTGTTTTTGTTTTGCAGTCTGACAAAAAAGAACACCGCCGACATTCGCCGACGTCCGATAAGGAAGTATTTGTTTCTCGAACAAAATTCCCTGTATTTTTGCCAAAAGCCTCGCAAGGCGACAGCCTTGCTGCATTTTGTGGCTTCAATACAAGAAATTTTCAGTTCTTACGAAACTGCGAAGCACTTTAAAATGCGAAATAGCTTTGTAAGAAAAGGCGAAAATCACCGATAATGCTGACGCATATCGGTGATTTTCAACGCATTATTATGAAGTTATTTCACTTTTTAAAGAAATACTGCCTTATCGGGCGTCGGCGTTACGCCGACGATGCTTTTATCAGTTGATTTTGCCGTAAAGAGAAACCTTTTCGGCGCCTGCATCTGTTCTGGGAGCTCTTGCGGGAGCCTCAACAACTGATGAACGGCTGTTGCCTCTGCCTCTCTGGTTACGGTTGCCGTAGCCGCCTCTGCCGCCTCTTCTGTTATCCTTTGAGGGGTTTGTGGGCTTTGTTCCTTCAGCTAAGGTAATAACAACTCTTCTGCCGGAATCTGCACCGACGGAATGAGAGGTTACGCCCTCGATTTCCTGAATGGTTGTGTGGATGATACGGCGTTCATAGGGGTTCATGGGCTCGAAGGTTACGTTTCTACCGTACTTGAGTACCTTTTCCGCATTCTTTCTGGCAAGCTCTCTGAGAGTATTATTTCTCTTTTCACGGTAGTTGCCTACGTTAACGGAAATTCTTACATACTCGTCACCAACCTTGTGCTTGTTTGCAACAAGTCTTGTAAGATACTGTATAGCATCAAGATTTTCGCCGCGTCTGCCGATTACGATGCCGTAATCCTCGCCGCAGTCGAGCTCAATTATAATTTCATTATCCTTTGTGCGGAAGGCTTCTGCTTCAACATTTGCAACACCCATTCCGGTAAGCACCTTCTTAAGGTACTCAGCTGCAACGGTGAGGCTCTTGCTGTCTGCAATATTTACCTTAACTGCACTTTCCTCTGCTGCCTTTTCTGCGGTCTCTGCCTTTTCATCGGGCTCTGCCTTTACGGGCGCCTTTGCCTTTGCAGCTTCCTTTTTCCGGGCGGGCTTTTCAGCCTTTGCCTTCTTGGGAGCAGGGATATCGGGAGTTTCATAATATGCTCTTGCTTTTGCAGGTGAACCGCCGAAAAGACCTAAAACCTTCTTTGTGGGCATAGCAAGGATTTCAGTACGTACGTCTGCATCCTCGGGAGCGCCGAGAGCTTTTCTGGCATTTTCCTGAGCTTCCTCGATGGTTGCACCTGTAGCTGTAGCTTCGTGTATCATTTAGTTATCACCACCGTCTGTTTGGTTTATATAATAGTATGGTTGTTTCTTATTCTTCTGTTTCAGCTGTTTTTTCAGTTGCTATCTTCTTTGTGTTCTCATAGGAACGGCGATAGATGGTTTCATCAACCATAAGTCTTGCGATGGTCTTTCTGGGTGCATAGATATGACCGAGAACAAGTGTCTGGATAAATGCGATAAAGCCTGAAAGAGTCCAGTACATACCGATGCCTACGGGAAGGCTCCATGCAATACCGATGGACAAAAGAGGCATTGTGAGCATCATACAGCCCATCATCTGCTGATTTTCCATAGCAGGATTGTTCTTCTTCTGTCTTATCTGAGAAATAACACTTGTGAGAAGTGATGAAATACCGGAAAGAACGGGCACTGCGATAATGGGAAGAGTTGCAAGAGCAAACTTGTTTGCTTCAAAAACTTCACTGGGAATGCTGCCGAGATCGATACCGAAGATTGTGAAATCAAAGTTGCGGATCTTCTCAACTGCTGTCATATCGATGCCTGCAAGAGCTTCGTTGCCGCTTGCCATAATCTTTTCAATATTTGAAAGGATAATGGTTTCGACATAATACTGCTGTCTTTCGCTTACTTCTACAACCTGGGTAACAACACCCTTGAGAGCTTCAACAACCTCAGCGGGAATCTGCAGGATGTATGTAAGAGGATTACGGATAACACCTAAAAGACCGTAGATAACGGGAAGCTGAATAAGAAGGGGAAGGCAGCCGCCACCCATAGGTGAGGTACCCTCGCGCTGATAGAGCGCACTTGTTTCCTGTTGGATTTTCTGCTGTCTTTCCTGAGGATTGTAGTCCTGATACTTTTCTCTGATTCTCTTGAGCTTGGGCTGAAGACGCATTGTCTTTGCCGATGACTTCTGCTGCTTGATTGTTGAAGGAAGCAGAATAAGACGGAAGAAAAGGGTGAAAAGTAAAAGAGCTACACCGTAGTTGTTGACTATGTCAAGAAAAAACTTAAAGAGAAAACCGAATGCCTGGTATAAAAATTCCATATTGAGTTATCCTCCGTAAAATTATTCCCTGAAAATAAAAGAGCCTCTTATTTTTTCTTTTCCTTCTTCGGCGGTACGGGGTCGTAGCCTCCGGGGAAAAGCTGATTACACCTGAGCAGACGGAAAAGCGCAAGAAAAAATCCCTTGAAGGCTCCGTGCACTTCAATAGCCTCAACGGCATAGCAGGAGCAGGTGGGATAATATCTGCACATCGGCGGAAGATGAGGTGAAATATGCCTCTGATAAAATCTTATTGCGGCAAGCATAACCTTTTTCATTTTATTACACCAACCTGTATAAGACATTCTCTGAGAGCTTTTTCAACGTGGGTGGATTTCAGGTGCTTGGTTTTTGTTCTTGCCACAAGCACGAAATCATAGGTACCCTCAAAGCTTTCCTTACCGATTACCGACTGAAAAGCGGCTCTGATAATTCTACGGGAGCGATTGCGTTCAACTGCATTGCCGATTTTTTTGCTTACAGTAATTCCGACACGACAAATCCCCACACGGTTTTTCATAGCGTAAACAACCAGTGCAGGTCTCGCACAGGACTTCCCCCTGTAGTATACGCGGCGGAAATCACTATTCTCATTTAAGGAAATATACTTCTGCAAAAAATCAAATCCTAACACAGGTGAACTGCCTGCGGTAAATCACCGCAAAATCTTAGTCAGTCCTGACTTAGTATGTGAGCTGCTTTCTGCCCTTTGCACGACGGCGGGCGAGAACCTTACGGCCGTTAGCTGTTGCCATTCTCTTGCGGAAGCCGTGTTCCATCTTTCTGTGGCGCTTCTTGGGTTGATAAGTTCTTTTCATTGCGTTTTACCTCCTTTATGATAAAAAATAATATAAAACGGGATATATTGCAGGAGTAAAAAGTAGTGAACGCAATATTCCGACGCTTTCTATATGGGTACAAGACATAACTTGCAAGGTAACATTATATATTACTTTTGCCCGATTTGTCAATGTTTTTTTGTGTTTTTCCCCTTTTTTAACAATTAATACAAGTCCTCTTGTGGTCATGGTTTATTCCGGGTACAACATAGTGTGGAATCCTTTTATTTACTGATTCTCACGCTGATTTCTCCGCTGTGAAGCTTTCTTTCTTTTCCGTCAGAAAGGCGCACAATAAGGCGGCACATGGGGTCAATATCCACCGCCCTTGCGGTATAAGAGCCGCCGCCTTCTATGACGGTTATCTCCTCACCGAGGAAAAACAGCCTTTCACGGTATTTACTGATGTATTCCCTTTTTTCTATATTTGCGCAGTATTCAATTATGCCGCTTACAATTTCCGCTATAAGACGGCTTCTCATTCCCTCTGCCGACTTGTCAGTAAGCGCCCCTGCGATGTCTCTTATTTCATCGGGAAAGCCGCCCTCAGGCTCACAAAGATTAATTCCGATGCCGATAACCGCCCATTCAAGATGCTTTTTATCCCCTGCTATTGAGCCTTCGGTAAGAATACCGGCAACCTTTCTGCCTTCGACAAAAATATCGTTGACCCATTTTATTTTGGCGGCGATGCCTGTCACCCTTTCAATAGCCTGAGCAGTTGCCGTTGCCGCCGCCGTGGTAAGAAGGGTAGAGCTTTCAACACTGCAGCCCGGCCTTACAAGCAGGGACATATAGCAGCCCGTACCCTCGGGAGAGAAAAAGCTTCTGCCCAGTCTTCCCTTGCCCTTCGTCTGGCTTTCAGCAACAAGAAGGCTGTATTCCTCTTCGCCCTGTCTTGCCGCCTGCTTCATATCGTCGTTGGTGGAACCGGTCTGACCGACTATGCGTATTTTAATATTTTTCGCCTTTTCACAGAGAAAAGAGCGGATTTCATTTTCGGCAGAAATAAATTCCGACACCATAACACCTCTTTCATAGCTGATACTATATTATTAAACCATAAAACCGCCATAAAAACAAGGGTGAAAAAAGACAAAAGCCGGGGTGATTAAACCCCGGCCCCTGCCTTTATTATAAAGGAAAACAAAAGTTTATGCCGCTTTGAAAATTTCGCCAAGAGCCTTGCCGCTGTCTATATGCCTTACAAGAGCCCTGCGGCAGGCAGAATAGCGGCTGAAATACTTTTTTGCTCTTTCAGGATTGCTGTATACCTTCCATTCACCGATAAACAGCAGGCCCTTATCCTTATGATTGATAAAACCTCTTATATCCTCAACCGGGTAGCCGAGAAAGGCTCCGATTTCGTGAGGAAAGGCTGAATTATGCATCCTTTTTTTCAGATGTCCGAGAAGAACGGAAAGCTCCTCTGTATGAGGATAGCCGAAGGAGGAAAGAAGTCCCCTTATTTCTTCACCTGAAAGATAGCTTTTAAGAAGCTGAGGACGGTATACCATAACAAGCATTCTTTTTTCGCACTCGCACAGGGTTTCAAAGCATATCCCCTTTTTATTGAGCAGAGTGTTAAGGCGCATAAGCTCTTTCACGGCTTCGGGGTGCTTAAGCTTATCTACCGAAACAAGATTTGCTGTTTTGATTCCCGCAAGAGCCGGACCGCATTGGCGCGCAATCATTTTTTCCATTTTCAGCCTCCTTTCTGAGGTTTTTATGCCTATTTAGTTAGTTTTGACTAACTGAGAAGAGTAAAAAACATTGCAGTCCTGATGCAATAAAAAAACGAAGGAAAAAACTCAGTTAGCCTTGACTAACTGAGTTTAGTTTATCACAATTTTTTCCTGATGTCAATAGCTTTGCGGATTTTTTTGCACATCATACACTTTCAACAAAGCGAAGGAATGCTTCTCTGCCCTGTTCGTCTGTCTTGTAAACGCCTGCGTGCTCAAGAACCTTTGAGAATACGATGCCGACCTCCTTGCGGATAATATCCTCTGCGTTTTCCTTTGTGAAGCTGTAGTCTGCCTTAAAGGAATCCACCCAGTCAGCGTGCTTTGCAGTTACCTCATCGGCACGAAGGTCCCTGCCCTCAAGGATTGCTTCCTCAACTGCCTTAAGCTCTGTCTTAAGTCTCGAGGGAAGAACTGCAAGACCCATAACCTCGATAAGACCGATGTTTTCCTTTTTGATGTTGTGAAGCTCCTTATGGGGATGATATACACCGTCGGGATGCTCCTCGGTTGTGATGTTGTTGCGAAGAACAAGGTCTAATTCATATTTGTCGCCGCGTTTTCTTGCGATGGGAGTGATTGTGTTGTGAGGTGTACCGTCGGTTTCTGAGAAGACGAAGGCATCTGCATCGGTATATGCTCTCCAGGCGTCGAGAATCTTACCGCCGAGGGACACAAGTCTGTCTGTATCGGTGCCGCTGATTCTGATAACGGACATAGGCCAGTTAACGATGCCTGCCTTTACATCCTCATAGCCCTTGAAGGTGATTTCCTTTTCTACGGGAGCCTTTGCCATGGGGAATTCGTAATTGCCGCCCTGGAAATGCTCGTGAGCAAGAATTGAGCCGCCTACTATAGGAAGGTCAGCGTTTGAGCCTACAAAATAGTGAGGGAAGAGCTTAACAAAATCAAAGAGCTTTGCAAAAGCACCCTCGTCTATCTTCATGGGTGTGTGCTGTGAATTGAATACGATGCAGTGCTCGTTATAGTAAACATAGGGTGAATACTGGAAGCCCCACTGACTGCCTGCAACGGTGATGGGAATAATACGGTGGTTCTGTCTTGCAGGGTGGTTGATTCTGCCTGCATAGCCCTCGTTTTCAACACAGAGCAGACACTTGGGATAGGAGCTCTGCTTCATAAGCTTTGCCGCAGCAATTGCCTTCGGGTCCTTTTCGGGCTTTGAAAGGTTAACTGTAATATCAAGCTCACCGTATTTAGTATCGGTCTTCCACTTAAGGTCCTTAACGATGCGGTAACGTCTTATGTAATCTGTATCACAGCTTAATTTGTAATAGTAATCCGTTGCTGCTTCGGGTGAAATCTCATCGTAAAGGTCATAGAAGGTAGAAATAACCTGAGAGGGTCTGGGCACGAGCATACTCATAACCTTGGTATCGAAAAGATCACGGCTTGTTATATCGTCACCGATGATGCCCTTTTCAACTGCAAAGGCAAGAATTTCCGAAAGGATTTCTTCAAGAGAAGTGTAGCTCACCTCTTCCTCAGGCTCGCTGTATTCATCAATACCGAGCACCTCAAGAATGCGGTTGGTTGTGTAAACCACATCACTTTCCTCGATAAGTCCGCACTCAAGTGCATAAGTGATGAGCTTTCTGATGCTTTTGTTTATCATAATAAACACCTTCCTGTTTTTATTTACTGCTTACTGCTTGCTACTTTTAATAATACACCATCCGAGGCTCAAAAATCAACTCTTTCTGTGACAAAACAAGCCTTTGAGAATAGAATGATAGTGAAAAATACATTTTTCGGAGGTTACAGGATGACATATAATACTGAATTCTTTTTAGGCGCAAACACATCCGGAGGCTTCGTATCCTTTTTCGATGAGCTTTATAACCCTTACACCGATTCTGATGTTTACATTATCAAGGGCGGTCCCGGCACAGGTAAATCCACCTTTATGAAAAAGGTTGCCGATGCTCTTGAGGAAGGCGGTGTTTATACGGAAAGAATATACTGTGCCTCAGATCCCTCAAGCCTTGATGCGGTTATTTCTCCGGAAAAGGGCTTTGCAATAGCCGACGGCACCGCGCCCCATACTCTTGAGCCCCGTTTTCCCGGTGTATCGGAAAATATTATAAATCCGGGGCAGTTCTGGGATAGCCGCATACTCAGAAAAAACCGTGACAGAATTCTTTCTCTGAGCCTTGAAAATTCACTTTACCACCGCAGAAGTGCCGCTTATCTTTCTGCCGCAGGAAGCATCGCACGGCAGAACACAGCAATAGTAAGCCGATATATCAAGGAAGAGAAAATCCACTCCTTCTCTTCAAGATTTCTTGCAAGGGAGCTGCCGCGCAAAAGAAAAACAGAGCCGGGCAGACGGATGAGACGCTTTCTTTCGGCAATAACGCCGTCGGGCATCGTTTTCAAGGATAACACCGTAAAAAGAATAGCGGCAAGAGTTTTTGCCCTGGACGACAGATACGGTGCTGTCTCCTCACTTATATGCGAAAGAATCGGCGAAGGCGCCCTTGCCTCAGGCTACGATGTTATCTTCTGCTACTGTCCTATGAATCCTCAGAAATGTGAGCATATTATTATCCCCGAAAAAAATATTGCAATCATAAGTCTTTCCCACGGTCACAGCTGTGCTCTCAGCTTTGACAGAGTGATCCACAGCAGCCGCTTCTTAAATGAAGGTCTGAAAAACAGCCGACAGCTTCTGCGCTTTAACGAAAGGCTTAAGAGTGAGCTTACCTCTCAGGCAGTGGAAATGCTGAAAAAAGCTAAATCTACCCATGATCTTCTTGAAAGTGAATATATCAAGGCTATGGACTTCGGTAAAATGAACAGCTTTTGTGAAAACTTCATCAAAGACACAGTCCGTCCGCTGATAAATTAAATAAAGTTTACATTTTACCCTTGAAAATATCGGAAAATAATAGTAATATGTATTATGTATGAAAAACCTATGAAAGGATGATTAAAATGTGGCAGGTTAAAAAAGCCTATTACAGAATTTATCAGCAGGTATTCAGAGTTGCAACATCAACACCCTTCTTTGACTGGTCAGAGCCCTATGTGCTTGACGGTCCCGGTGCTATCCGCAGGCTCCCCGCCTTTATTCAGGAAAAGGGTCTTAAGAAAGTTATGATCGTAACCGATAAGGGTCTTATGAGCATCAATCTTCTCGCTTCTCTTTTTGAAGAGCTTGAAAAGACAGGTGTAGAATACGTTGTTTACGACGGTACTCAGCCCAACCCCACCATCCAGAATATTGAGGATGCACGTCAGCTTTATGTTGACAACAACTGCGAAGGCGTTATCGCATTCGGCGGCGGCTCACCTATGGACTGCGCAAAGATTGCAGCAGCAAGAGTTACCAATCCCAAGAAGCCCGTTAAGAAAATGCGCGGTCTTCTTAAAATCACACACAAGCTTCCTCCCCTCTTTGCAGTACCCACCACAGCAGGTACAGGCTCCGAGGTTACACTTGCAGCTGTTGTAAGTGACCCCGAAACTCACGAGAAGAACGCTTGTAACGACCCGAAGCTCCGTCCGAAGTATGCTGTTCTTGACCCCGAGCTTACAATCGGTCTTCCTCCTCACATCACTTCAACAACAGGTATGGATGCTCTCACCCACGCTGTGGAGGCATACATCGGTAAAAGCGGTGTGAAGTCAACCGACGCCTATGCTATCAAGGCAACAAAGATGATTATCGATAACATCGAAAAGGCATATACAAACGGTAAGGATATCGAAGCCAGAAACGATATGCTCTGGGGCTCATACTATGCAGGTATGGCATTCACAAGAGCTTATGTAGGTTATGTTCACGCTATTGCTCATAACCTCGGCGGTCACTACGGTATTCCTCACGGTCTTGCAAACGCTGTTATTCTTCCCTATGTGCTTGAATACTACGGTGAAAGTGCATATAAGAAGCTCGCCGTTCTTGCAGAAACCTCAGGCGTAAAGACCGACGGTACAGAGGCAGAAAAGGCAGTTGCTCTTATCGAAAAGATTAAGGAGCTCAACAGGAACATGAATATCCCCGACAAGTTCGACTGCATCAAGGAAGAGGATATTCCCGTTATCGTAGAGCGTGCTCTCAAGGAAGGCAACCCCCTCTACCCCGTTCCCAAGATTATGAACAAGGCAGACTGCGAAGCAGTTATCAGAAGACTTATGAAATAAGAGAAGAGGCTCCCAAGGCGGCACTTCATAAGGAAGTTAAGGTTTTTACAGGCTCTTTTCTGCTTAAACATTACGAAAAATCCCCGTAATACGCGAGTATTGCGGGGATTTTATCATTTCCTTTAAACGAAAAATATCTCTGTAAAAACTGCTTCGCGCCTTAAAATCAAGATAGTTTTGATGCAGAACAAGGCGAAAAGCGCAGAAATCCTTGACGGATTTCGAGCATTTTTAACGCAGTTATGCGCAAAAATTGCTGATTTTAAGGCATAACTTCCCTATTAAGTGCCGCCCCACAGGTGCTTTTTTTAATGCGCAATCGCGGGATGCTCGGGTGAAAACAAGAAAGTTCAACCCGCCTATTTTATTCGGGTTACGGTCAGGATGGGTAGACTGTGTGGAAGAAAGGGCAGAGTAACCCCTTCCGTCACGACTGCGTCGTGCCACCTCCCCCAAAGGTGGAGGCTAATGCAGTTGCTCCTGCGGTGCTATTGAGAACCCCTCAGTCAGGACTCCGTCCTGACAGCTTTTCCTCCGGAAACCGGCACCCTTTTGTCTGCTTTGCAGACATTTCCCCTAACAGGGGAATTACCTTTCAAGGGAGCCGAGAATCAAAAGAACTTTTCTGCTTACCGACTTGGCGGACTGATTCTTTCCGCTTCCGCAAGCCTTACCCGCGATTGTGCATTGCGCATTGCGAATTGCGCATTGTAATGCCCTTCAGGCATTCCCTGACCCCGATCCCTTACTGCTTGCAAAGCCTCTTGACTTTTATCCTCTTTTCTATTATTATAATAGGCATCTGTTTCAGATTTCAGCCTTTGTCGCAAACCGGCGGCAAAGAGCATTCAAGAAGGAGGTTTTTAACAATGCTTAAAAACACTGAAAAATCAATGGAAAAGCTCGTTGCTCTGTGTAAGGGCAGAGGCTTCGTTTATCCCGGCAGCGAAATCTACGGCGGTCTTGCAAACACCTGGGACTACGGCCCTCTCGGCGTTGAGCTGAAAAACAACATCAAAAAGGCATGGCTCAAGAAATTCGTTCAGGAAAATCCCTACAACGTAGGTCTTGACTCAGCTATCCTTATGAATCCTCAGACATGGGTTGCTTCAGGTCACCTCGGCGGCTTCTCAGACCCCCTTATGGACTGTAAGGAATGTAAAACACGTCACAGAGCCGATAACCTTATCGAAAGCTTTGACGGTACCAACGTAGCAGGCTGGTCAAACCAGGAAATGACCGACTACATCAACGAAAAGAACATCCCCTGCCCCGATTGCGGTGCCCATAACTTCACAGATATCCGTCAGTTCAACCTTATGCTCAAGACCTTCCAGGGCGTAACTGAGGACAGCAAGAACGAAATTTATCTTCGTCCCGAAACTGCTCAGGGTATTTTCGTAAACTTTGCAAACATCCAGAGAACAACAAGAAGAAAGGTACCCTTCGGCGTTGCACAGATAGGTAAGTCCTTCCGTAACGAAATCACTCCCGGCAACTTCATTTTCCGCGTACGTGAGTTCGAGCAGATGGAGCTTGAATTCTTCTGCAAGCCCGGCACAGACCTTGAATGGTTCGACTACTGGAGAGCATACTGCCGCGACTGGCTCTACAGCCTTAACATCAAGGAAGAAAATCTCCGTCTGCGTGACCACGACGCTGACGAGCTCTGCTTCTATTCAAAGGCTACAACCGACTTCGAATATCTCTTCCCCTTCGGTTGGGGTGAATTATGGGGCGTTGCTGACAGAACTGACTACGACCTCACTCAGCACATCAACACATCAGGTAAGAGCCTTGACTATTTCGATCCCACAACAAATGAAAGATACATCCCCTATGTTATCGAGCCCTCTCTCGGCGTAGAAAGACTTTTCCTCGCAGTTATGACCGAGGCTTATGACGAAGAGGTTGTGGATGCCGAAAAGAACGATTCAAGAGTTGTTCTTCACTTCCATCCCGCACTTGCTCCCATCAAGGCAGCAGTTCTTCCTCTTTCAAAGAAGCTCAACGAGCAGGCTGAGGAAGTATATCATATGCTTCAGAAGAAGTTCATGACCGAGTTTGATGATGCAGGCTCAATCGGTAAGAGATACCGCCGCCAGGACGAAATCGGTACTCCCTTCTGTATCACTTACGACTTCGACTCAGTTGAGGACGGCTGCGTAACAGTACGTGACCGTGACACAATGCAGCAGGAGAGAGTCAAGATCGACGAGCTTGTTGCTTACATCGAAGCAAAGATGGAATTCTAAAAATAAAAAGAGCACCCTGTGGGTGCTCTTTTTATTTTTCCTTCTTTTTTCTCTTTTTACGGTAAGCGTTTCTTTTTGAAATTATCACTCTGAAGCGCTTTTCAAGACCTTCCTTTGTTTCTTCGAAGTTGTAGGGGTCCTTTTTCTGCTTTTCATCCATAATATCACCTCATAAGTAGTGTTTGCGGTGAGGGTGGAAATATGCTGAAAGAAGGGGTGTAAGATGTATAATGAGCTTTTGCGGATTTGGAAAAGAGTGTTTGACGGTGACTTTATATTTTGACAAAGCAATTCTGTTTCTGTTGCAAGCTGTTCAGAATATATCAGCAAATAATTTTTCGTCATATAACTAGAGAATCATACCGCTTTTCCGTAAACAAATCAAAGCGAAGCCTTGTATATCATCAATTCCGTAGGAATTGCATATCATCCGCAACTTGTTGCGGTATATCATCAATGCGAAGCATTGCATCTCATCAAGCCGCAAGGAAATGCACGCTGACGCGTGATGAGATACAGCCCCAAAGGGGCTGATGATATACACGACTGCGTCGTGATGATATGCCAAGCCTGCGGCTTGGATAAAAAAAGAACGAAGCTGATGCTTCGTTCTTTTTTGGTGACCCGGACGGGACTCGAACCCGTGTTACCGCCGTGAAAGGGCGGTGTCTTAACCGCTTGACCACCGGGCCTTATATATGAAAGAGGCGGACACGTTATCGCGCACTCTTTATTGTAGAATTGGTAGCGGCAGTGGGACTCGAACCTACGACACTCCGGGTATGAACCGAATGCTCTAGCCAACTGAGCTATACCGCCACGTATTTAGGCGTTTCACAACGCTTGCATATTATATTACAGGCTTTTCGATTTGTCAATACCTTTTTTTAAATTTTTTTACTTTTTTTCTCTTTTATTTTCTCAGGTCTCTGAAAAACTCTCTGAGAAGCTCCTCGCTCTCCTCAAGCATATATCCGCCCACAACCTTGGGGCTCTGAAAGCCACCGGGAAAGCTATAGCTCATAGCTGTGCCGAAGCATCCGTATTTTTCATCGTATGCTCCGAAGCAGACCTCAGAAAGCCTTGAATTCAGAATCGCTCCCGCGCACATCGGGCAGGGCTCGAGAGTAACAAATATCCTGCAGCCCTCAAGCCTCCATGTGCCAAGGGCATTGCAGGCTTCGTTTATAGCTTCAATTTCCGCGTGGCAAAGCGCATTCTGAAGCTCTTCTCTTCTATTATGCCCGCGGGCAATGATTTTATTATCCTTTACTATAACCGCACCGACGGGTATTTCGCCCTTTTCTGCCGCTTTTTGTGCTTCAGCAAGGGCAGAAAGCATAAATTCTCTGTTCATTTTCTGTTTCCTTTTTTACTGTCCTGCAGTGGGAATAAGATAAACAAGCGATGTAAGAAGCATAATAACCGCCACAACAATTATTGCAGGTGACGAGATAAAAGCACCGAGCTTTTCCTTCGTGCTTAAGGGTGAAAGAGATTTCACAAGGGGTCTTGACTTGTTTTTCTTCTGAAATACGGCAAAGCATATCATGCCGAAAACCGCAAAGAAGAAAAAGAGGAAATAATAAACCGTGTTGTATATTTCTTCCTTTACATACATGCTGAGATACATAATCACAACCGAGAACAGATTGTTTCCTGCGTGAACAAGCACACCTGTCCAGAGGGAATCGGTTTTAACGGTAAGATAGCCTATTCCCAGACCTGCAACAAGGGCAAAGGGAATCTGAACAAGGTTACCGTGGATAAGTCCGAAAACAATGGCCGATGCGATTATGGCGAAAAGGTCACCGTATTTTCTGAGGTTACCCATTGTGTAGCCTCTCATTGCAAGCTCCTCAACCGTTGCGGCGGCAACAACTATCTGAATAACAGAAAGCGCAATGCCGAATACACCCTCAGGTAAAGCTAAATCAGGGGTGGTAGGCTCATAGCCGAACATTGTGAAAACAACGGTAATTATGCCGGTAGCATAGTTTGCAAGCATACAGATGCCCATACCTGCAAATAAAGCAAGAACTGTGTTAACGAAGCTTTTGGGTCTTGAAAGGTTAACGGGTCTTTCAATGCCGCTTGCCTTCTTCATTTTTTTACCCATAAGGACAAAGGCAGGAAGTATGGTGCCTACCACAAGAATGGTATTAAGTCCTGTCTGGAAGTAAGGGTTATCAATATATAAATCCGTCAGTCCCAGTGCGGGAATCAGCAGAGAAAGCAGATTCTGTGCCAGAAGATAAAGAAGAACTGCACAGCCGGTGTAGTTTCCCAGCTTTCTTATGCCTCTCTTGTCCTCCTGCTTTTTCAGAAGGGTCTGCTGAAACTGAAGATACATCTGACTGTCATAGCTGTAGGGTGCGCCATAGGGATTGTTATAAGGCTGATACATAAAAACACGCCTCCGAAGTAATTACTTTTCCGATTCTCTTTTTGCGGTTTTCTGATTTTCGCTTACGCCTTCGGTGCTTGAAGGAATAAACAGAATCTTGAAGGTTATGAGCATAAGCTTGATATCCTCAAGTATGTTCTGATTTGCAATATACATAAGGTCCATCTGCACCTTGTCGTAGGGCGGAGTGTTATACTTTCCGTAAACCTGAGCATAGCCGGTAAGGCCTGCCTTCACCTGAAGACGAAGGGCAAACTCAGGCATATCCTTTTCATATTCAGCGGCAATTTCCGGTCTTTCGGGTCTGGGTCCTACAAAGGACATATCGCCCTTGAGAATATTGAAAAGCTGAGGAAGCTCGTCAATACGGAGCTTTCTTATTATCTTACCGACAGGAGTAATTCTGTCGTCGCTGTCACTTGCAAGACGTGCGACGCCATCCTTTTCCGCATCCTGAATCATACTTCTGAACTTGATTACCTGAAACTCTCTTGCATTGGTGGTAAGTCTTGTCTGCTTATAGAAAACAGGACCTTTGTCGTATGCTTTGATAGCAATTGCCGTCATGAGCATAAAGGGTGAGGAAATAATTATTGCAATCAGAGAGAGAACAATGTCAAAGAATCTTTTGATAAGCTGATAAATAAGGCTTGTATCACTTCTCTTGCAGCGGTAAACAGGAACGTTCATAAGCTGAATTGTTCTGCCGCCGCGGATGATTGTATCGGAAATTTTAGGCTTGACATAAGCTATCTTGTTATGTGCGATACAGTATTTCACAACCTCGTTACGGTAATCTGAGGGTACACCGCAGAGAAATACGGCTTCAACGGATTTTATCTGCTCAAAAAGCTCTGAAAGAGATGTCTTATCCGAATTGAAGGTACGCACAACGGTAAAACGCTTATCCATACTTCTGATACCCTTGAGAGAAAGGTAGGAGTCAACATTTTCAAAAACAACCACCGTTTTTCTCGGCGCATGGAGCTTGAAATATATAGCGTCCACCGCAACGCACCAGAGCGATGCAACAGCCGAAAACAGCACAAACATAATAAAGAAGGGAAGCGGTGACACCATACGGTAGCTCAGAAGGGAGAAAATAACGTAAAGAATTGCCTGCTGGAAGCCTATGGCAATTATCTGTGAGAAGATCAGGTCATGAACCTGAGCCGTGCCCACCATAAATCCGCCGTAAACCTTTACAAAGGCATAGTAAAGGGCAACAAACACCGCAAAAAGCAGGTAATTACCAAGCTCATAGAAGGGCTTGGGAATTTCGGGGTTATAGAATTCTGTCCACACATAGTAAAGAGTGCCTGAGAAAAGAAGCACAATAAAAAGCTTGGACAGATACAGAATAAACTTTTCTTTTATATATCGGTTTTTTCTTTTACTGTTCATAAAAATTATCCTCTGTTTTATATCATTGGTTATAGTTTTTGTAAAAGTGAGAGCAAAAACGCTCAGTTACAGTTATAATAGCATAAACTTATGAATAAGTAAAGCAAAATTTAAAGAGCCGTTACGTATGCCGCCGTTATATTTGACTTGCGTTTTCATCTGTGCTATAATATAAAAAATGTAATTAATTCAGATTTCTTCTTTCTATTATAGATACAAAACTTCAATAAGCTTAAAAATTCAAGGAGGCTGTATGAAGAATATATTCGAAAGTGAGTTCTTCCTGACCTTAAGAGAGCTTTACTCCTCTCTTTCAGATAAACTTCAGAAAATAACAATATTCAACCGCACCCCGGGCAAAAAGGTGATAATCATCGGCTTTACCGTAATCATACTTGCTCTTGCCCTTTTCTCTGTTATCACTCTTATAGATGAAAACACCGAGCCCGCCGACGGACTTACTACTGACATCGGAGAAATAGACCCGGCAATTCTCAACGTCACTCAGCAGCAGCCTATAAAGGCCACCTTTCTGCTTGCGCTGACTAATTCAGATAAAACTGAGCTTCTCAACACAATGGTTGTGAATTTCGATTCGGAAAAGGCAAATATGTTCTACTATTTCCTGCCCTCTTCAGCGGCGGTTTCAGTCAGCGGTATATATGATACTCTGGGCGGTCATCTTGCAACAGGCGGAACGAATCAGCTTATCCACGCTGCAAGCGAATACACCGAAGCAGAGTTTGACCGTTATATAATTGTTCCCGAAAACGCTCTGGGAAATGTACTCGAATCTCTCGGTGAAACTCAGATAAACGTTGACAAGCGCATCAGCTATGAGCATAACGGTGTAAGCTTTATTATTGACAGCGGTCTTCAGACCCTTACCCCGGATATGCTTCTTAAATATTATCTTTATCTTGTAAGCTCTCCCGAGGAAAACGGAAGCAAGATAACGGAGGTAATTGTGGGAATCCTTGAAAAAATCACCTCCTTTGAGGACGATGCAGAGCTTGAAAATAACTTCTGCACCGCTCTCGGATATTTCGACACCAACATATCGGCTCTCGATTTCACAAACAACAAGGAAACAATCAAGGCAATACCTCTTATGAAGCTCGGCGAAAGAGCATATCAGGTTGACCCTGCAGCACAGACGGAATAAAAGGGGCTGTAAAAAAAGTGCAGACCGCATAAAACAAGATAAATAAAGGGTTTCTTCGGTTATGAGCTGACCGAAGGAACCAAGTCGGATCGTAGCCATGTCGTTCTGTGTGCCAAGGAGTT
>JAZPZK010000072.1:0-57027 GCA_045544675.1 Acutalibacteraceae bacterium | reverse complement strand
CTGAACTACCGGGCCAAATGGTGGGAACAACAGGGCTCGAACCTGTGACCCTCTGCTTGTAAGGCAGATGCTCTCCCAGCTGAGCTATGCTCCCACGTTGACGCCGTTCTCACAGCGCTTGAATATAATATCAGATAATTTATATTTTGTCAATGATATTTCAAAAGTTTTTTTTAAAATATTTAATCGAACTCATGCTTATGATGATCCTTGTTTTCGTTTTCATCGGTAACAGGCAGAAACTGGGTATTTATGAAAAAGAAAATCTCTTTCATACGCTCAATCCACTGCCTTAACGCCAATAATATCAACTGAATTGAATCCATACTTCTGCCTCCCTTATACCTTTATATTTTGCATTATATTATACTATATTCGCAAATATGTCAACAGTTTTTTAACAATATATTAAATTATGTCGCAAATCACACACATTTATATAACAATGATTCAAAGGCACTTCAACGATACCTTTTATACCGATGAAGTGCCCTTGTATTTTTTAATCAATATACCTCAGCCAGATCATAGATGAGTCTTTCTGTCTTATCCCAACCGATACACGGGTCGGTTATGCTCTTGCCGTAGCAGCCCTCACCGATTTTCTGTGCTCCGTCTTCAATATAGCTTTCTATCATAAGACCCTTGACCATTTTATCAATATCTGAATTGTGTCTGCAGGAATGGAGAATCTCCTTTGCAATTCTCGGCTGCTCGAGATACTTCTTGCCTGAGTTTGCATGGTTGGTATCAACTATTACTGCAGGATTTGCAAGATCTCTTTCGGCGTAAAGCTGACAAAGATGAGCAAGGTCCTCATAATGATAATTAGAGAAGGACTGTCCCCTGTCGTTGACGTAGCCTCTGAGAATTGCGTGGGCAAGAGGATTTCCCTTTGAGCGTACCTCCCAGCCTCTGTATATGAAATCGTGGCTGTGCTGTGCGGCTGTAATGGAGTTCATCATAACAGAAAGGTCTCCGCCTGTGGGATTTTTCATACCTACGGGAATATCAAGTCCGCTTGCAGTAAGTCTGTGCTGCTGATCCTCAACACTTCTCGCTCCTATTGCCACGTATGAAAGTACGTCAGAAAGATAACGGTGATTCTCGGGATAAAGCATTTCGTCAGCGCAGCAGAAGCCCGTCTCATTGACAGCTCTCATATGAAGCTTTCTTATGGCAACAATACCCTTGATAAGGTCTGCGGCACCGCTCGGGTCCGGCTGATGAAGCATACCCTTATAGCCGTCACCGGTGGTACGGGGCTTATTGGTATAAATTCTCGGGATGATAAGAATTTTATCCTTTACCTTTTCCTGAACGGGTATAAGCCTTGTTATATAATCCATAACCGAATCCTCATTGTCGGCAGAGCAGGGACCGATAACAAGGATAAGCTTTCTTTCCTTACCCTCAAAAATATCTCTTATTTCCTTATCCTTCTGCTCTTTTATTGCCTTTGCTTCGGCTGTCATCGGAAATTCTTCCTTAATAAGCTTGGGAATGGGAAGTTTACATACGAAATCCATATTCATCATAATATTTTTCTCCTTTATTTATCAAAAAGTTTTCTGCGTTCTGTAGATGTTATCATCATATCCATAAGGCCCTGACGGTCGCCGTTTTCAAGATAATCGTGAAGTTTCTGAAGCTGATTCTGGAAAAGCTCCATTTCTTCAAGAAGAGCATCCTTATTCGCAAGGAAAAGCTCACTCCACATCTTTTCGTTGATTTTTGCTATTCGTGTAAGATCACGGAATGAGTCAGCGGTGTATCTTTCAAGGCTTGCGTGCTCATAGCAATTCATCAGTGCGACAGCTATGCAGTGAGTAAGCTGTGATACAAAGCCTATCATCTTATCGTGATTTTCAGGGGATATTTCGGAAATACGTCCGAAACCGAGAATTTCACCTATTCTCTTGCAGGCCTCTATCCCCTCATCGGTATTTCTTTCTGTAGGTACAACGAGATAGTTCATACCGTAAAAAATACGCTCGTCACTGTTTGTTATACCCGATGTTTCCTTACCTGCCATAGGATGGGCCGAAATAAACTCAACCATCGGCGGAAGCATCTTCTGTATCTTATCAACTATGCATCCCTTTACACCCGTAACGTCGGTAATTATCGTACCCGGCTTTATAAGCTTACCGTTTTTTTCAATCCAATCCACAAAGGTTTCGGGATAAAGTGTAAAGATTATAATATCTGCCTGCTTTATCATAGCCTCATCAACATCGGTACTGACATTTTTTACCATACCGTGCTCGAGAGCGTACTCCTTGGCCTGCTCGTTATCAACGAGAGCCTCAACGTAATAACCCTTACCGGTAAGACCTCTCGCATAGCTTCCTCCGAGAAGACCGAGACCGACTATGAGAAAACGTGTGTTTTTATTTATCGTCATTTATCTGTGCCTCCAATCCGAGCTCCCTTACACAGTCAAAAAAGTCAGGATAGCTCTTTTTGACTGCTTCACATCCGCTGATTTTACCGCCGTATTTACTGCATAAAACCGCCAAGCTCATTACAACTCTGTGATCGTTATGAGATAAAAGCGGTTCATTGGTCGCTTTCAGCTGAGCTTTATTTATTATTATTTCATTTTCGTATATTTCTATATCCGCACCGAGCTTTGTAAGCTCTTCTTTCATTACGGCTCCTCGGTCACTTTCCTTTATTCTGAGCCTTGCCGTACCCTTAAGCACCGCACCGTTAAGCTCTGCGGCAAGACACATCAGTATAGGTGCCAGGTCGGGACAGTTGCTCACGTCAAGCTCTGCTTTTCCCTCACTGAGGAGTGAAAAGTACTTTCTGTAAACCGCGTCACCCTGAAGAGTGTCTTTTCTCAAGCCCTCAACACTGACGTTTCCGCCCACAAAATTAAAAGCATCAAGAAAAGCTGCATTGGAATAGTCCCCTTCAACGGTAAGCTCCCTGCTTTTGTAGCTTTGTCCGCCACGGATATAAAGAATGTTATCGTCCTTCCATGAAGCGACAACGCCAAATGTGCCCATAGCCTCAAGAGTCATATCAATATAGCTACGGCTTTCGACTTTTCCCTTGAGGTGTATTTCGCTGTCACCGTCACACAAAGGCAGTGCGAAAAGCAAACCGCTTATAAACTGACTGCTTATATCTGCCGCAACCTTATATATACCTGACGTCAGCTTGCCTCTTATCCGAAGCACGCCATAGGTATTTTCATAGTAAAGTCCCTTTTGCCTTGCTATATTCTCATAGACCGTCATCGGTCTTTCCATAAGTCTTTCACTGCCGGTGAAGCTGCATTCATCCCCCGAGAGCATAGCAAGGGGTACAAAAAATCTGAGAGTGCTTCCGCTTTCACGGCAGAAGTATTCAGCTGCTTTGCTTTTCAAGGGAGATGCACCGAGAATTTTAACATAATCTGTGCCCCGTACAACCTCAGCGCCCATTGTTTGAAGACAATCGAGTGTCGCAAGTATATCCTCACTGTATGCAACATTTTTTATGTAGCTTTCGCCCTCGGCAAGCCCTGCACAGATGAGCAGACGATGCGCCATACTCTTTGAAGGCGGTGCATTTACCCTGCCCGAAAGAACAGAAGGTTTTATTGTTACTGTCATTTTATCACTTCTTTAAATAGTCAATGAGAAAATCTATTCCTCTGAGATATCCGTCGGTGCCAAGACCCGTTATTGTCTTAACCGCCGCAAGGCGGATGTAGCTTATCTGACGGAAATCCTCTCTTTCCTCAACCTTTGAAATGTGAACCTCAACGGTAGGAATCATTACAGATTTAACTGCATCAAGAATTGCAACCGATGTGTGGGTATATGCACCCGGATTTATTACTATACCGTCAATTTTGCCGTAAGCCTGCTGAATTTTATCAACAAGGAAACCTTCGTGATTTGACTGATAGCATTCGCACTCGATTGCCTTTTCTTCACAGTACCTTTCAATTTTTGCTATAAGGTCAGAGTAGGTCTCTCTGCCGTAGTGGTCAGGCTCACGGATACCGAGCATATTAAGATTCGGTCCGTTTATTACAAGAATTTTCATCTTAACCTCTCCAGAATTTTATTTACCGAGTTATCAATGTTTCCGTCAACACAGATCTCTTCATCTGCCGAGGAAACGTAGATTTCATATCTTTCCTCAAAGCGTTTTTTCAAGGCTTCAAAATCACTCGAAAGAGGTCTGTCCGATGTTGGGACAATATCCTCAATCGGACGGTTAAGGAAAAACACAATACCGTTCTGCTTGAGAGCTTCAACGTTTTCTCTTCTGAGAACCGCTCCGCCGCCGGTTGCTATAATCATACCGTTTTTCTTTGCCGCCTCTTTAACGGCAAGGCTTTCGACATCCCTGAAATAAGCTTCACCCTTTTGGGCAAATATATCCGAGATAACGCCGTACTGCGAAACGATCATATCATCCGTATCAATAAAGCTTTTATTCATCCTTTCGGCGAGGGCCTTTCCGATTGTGGTTTTGCCGCTTCCCGGCATACCAATGAGTACAATATTCTGTTTTTCTCCGACGAGCTGTCCGAATATTTTTTCAGCAGTACTCACCGTATCAAGCTCACTGCCCGTGAAGATTTTGCAGGCAAGCACCGCCTGACAAACAAGCATATAAAGTCCGCAGGCATTTGAAATGCCGAGCCCTTCTGCCCTCTGACAAAGCCTTGTTTTCAGGGGATTATACACTACATCCGTTACACCCTTAAGCGAATGGAAACGCTCAACCTCAACTGCATATGTATCACAGTCCGGATACATACCGAGAGGGGTGGTATTTATTATGTAATCTGCATCCCCGTGGAAAGTGTATACATTTTCGTAATTGACGTTACTGCTTCTTCCGACGGTGATGACCTCAGATGCTCCGAGATGCTCCGCCACAGCGTTTGCAGTCTTTGACGTGCCGCCGGTACCGAGAACAAGCACCTTTTTACCCTTATAGTCAAAGCCGCTTTTTTCTATGAGCATCTTAAGTCCGCCAAAATCGGTATTGTAGCCGTAAAGCTTACCGTCACGGTTTACCACCGTATTCACAGCACCGATTTTTTCAGCTATGGGGTCTATATAATCGAGATACGGAACAACTGCACTCTTATAGGGTATTGTTACATTTATTCCGAGAAAATCCTTCTCCTTCATAAAACGGTCAAGTCCGTCCCTCTGAATTTCTCTGAGCTCATAGGTATAATCCGCTATTTTTTCGTGTATGACCTTGGAAAAGCTGTGTCCCAGCTTTTCACCGATAAGTCCGTATTTCATTTAATCACATCCGAGATAATCCGTTCCGAAACGGGTAGTAAGAAGGTCGCAGAGTACGAGAGCGGTAACACTGTCAACAACAACCCTTGCTCTGTGTATAATCGCAGGGTCGTGTCTTCCCTTTATGCCAAGAACAGCATTTTCTTTACTGCTCATATCAACTGTATTCTGCTCTTTATATATTGACGGGGTCGGCTTTACGGCAAGATTGAAGGTGATAGGCATACCGTTTGTTATGCCTCCGTTTATGCCGCCGTTGTTGTTTGTCACAGTAACTATTCTGCCGTTTGCAATACGCAAAGGGTCATTAGCTTCACTGCCTCTCATTCCTGCAAGGGCAAATCCCTTGCCGAACTCAACACCCTTAACTGCGGGAATTGAAAACAGAGCGTGTGAAAGCATTCCCTCAACAGTATCAAACCAAGGCTCACCGACACCGTCGGGCATACCGATTACGGCAGTTGACAAAACGCCGCCGATACTGTCACCATCTGCTCTTACACTTTCAATCAGAGAAAGAATTTCACCGCGTTTTTCTTCGCAAAGCACGGGCATATCGAGACTGTCAAGAAGCTTAATATCCTCTTTGATATTATCGAAATCTCTGTCTGTAACATCGCCGCAACGTGAAATATGAGTTCCGATATATACACCTTTGTTTCTGAGGGCAGCGATGGCTATTGCACCTGCGGCAACAAGAGGCGCAGTAAGTCTGCCCGAGAAATGACCGCCGCCGCGATAATCCTGATAGCCGTGATATTTACATTCAGCGGTATAATCAGCGTGACCCGGTCTTGCAAGATAACGGGTAAGCGAATAATCCTTGCTTTGTGTATTGCCGTTTTCAATCATAAGACAGACGGGAGTTCCCGTGGTTTTACCTTCAAAAACGCCGCTGAGTATTTTTACCTTATCCGCTTCACGTCTCGGCGTGGATATGCTGTTTATTCCCTTACGCTTTTCCATCTGTGAAGCGATGAATTCTTCATCTACGGTAATTCCGGGAGCTATGCCGTCAATAACACAGCCGATTGCTTCGCCGTGACTCTCGCCGAAAAGCGTTACGGTAAAATTGTTTCCTATGGTGTTTTTCATTTTTTCACACCCTTATATAAGATTCATTATTTCCTTCACTGTCAGCTCTTCAAAATAAAAGGAGCCGATTTCATCGCATTTTACAACGGTTATCTTTTCGCCCCCCGACTTTTTGTCGTGGGATATTATCTCTTCAACCCTTTCACGGTCAAAGACATATTCAGTGGGTAGTCCGATATTTTTAATTACGGCAATTACATCATTTTTTATTTTATCACCGCACATCGGTATAATGCCTAAAGCTACACATTCACCGTGAAAAAGCTCGCCGTTAAGTGTCGTTTCTATACCGTGGCCGATTGTATGACCGAAATTAAGGCTCTTGCGAAGTCCCGCTTCCTTTTCATCCTCTTCTACAACTCTCTTTTTTATAAGCAGTGAAAGCTCGATAATTTTATCAATATTATCAAGGTAGCTTTCATTTCTGAACATCTCAAAAAGCTCTTTGTTGAAATTCATACCCATTTTAAGGCTTTCTGCAAGACCGTTTTTTATCATTCGCTCAGGCAGAGTAGAAAGAACATCAGGGTCTATCATAACCTTTTTCGGTTGATAAAAGGCTCCGATGATGTTTTTTACACCGTTAAGGTCAATGGCAGTCTTTCCGCCGATAGAGGAGTCAACCTGAGAAAGAACAGTAGTCGGGATATTGTAAAAATCAATACCTCTCATATAGGTTGCCGCAGCAAAGCCTGACATATCACCGACCACTCCGCCGCCTACTGCAATAATGGCATCCTTTCTTGTGAAGGAATACTCAAGCAGCTTTTCGCAGATAGCTTTATATGTATCGAAGTTTTTACTCTGTTCACCCTGATGGAAGGTATATATATAGCTTTCGCCGAACTGGGAAGCAACACATTCAGAATATTCGCATGGTACACCTGAATCGGTAACCACAAGCACCTTGCCCTTTATGCCGAAAAGCTCACCAACCTTTTTTATGGCACCCCTCTCAAGTACAATATCATAGCTGTGAGCGCCTAAGCCTATGGGAATTATCATAATTTTCGCCTCAAATCTTACAGTTATCCTTAAATGTACCGACCATTTTAAGGTTATCACAGCATTCGCCGAGCTCATCAAGCATATACATACCTCTCTTGCTCTGAAGGTCACCTGTGATTTCAACATAGAAATAGTAGGTCCAGATAAGGTCCTTCATTGCACGGCTCTTGATGCTTCTCATTGAATATCCGTGGTGGCCGATGACATTGATTGCGTGAGCAAGGGCTCCCGCCTTATCAGGTACGGTAAAAACAATAATTGAGTGGTCACGCTTCTCTTTGCAGAGAGTACGGGAAAGAACAACAAATCGGGTTGTGTTGTTGCTTGCCTCGTTGATGTTTTCTCTTATAACATCAAGCCCGTAAAGATCGGCTGTTTCTCTGCTTGCAATTGCCGCAACGGAAGGATCGTTAAGGTCGGCAACGTACTTTGCCGCTCTCGCTGTGTTTTCGCAGCTTTCACTCTTATAGCCCTGATTACGGATAAAGTTTGCACACTGGTCAAGCGCCTGCTGATGTGATACAACCTTGATAATGTCCTTTTCGGTTGTACCCTTTAATCCGATAAGATTGTGTCTTACATCAAGACTGTATACACCGTTTACGAAAAGAGAGCCTGAAAATATAAGGTCAATTGTCTGTCCGACCTCACCCGCACGGCTGTTTTCAATGGGAATTACGGCACAGTCACACTCCCCTTTTTCAACCGCCTCATAAGCAGCCTTGAAATCGGGATAGGATATTCTGTTTCCGTCGGGGAAAATCCTGCCCGCCGCAATATGTGCAAAAGCTCCCTCAACTCCGCTGTAAGCGATATTTGCTCCTTTTACAATACGGCGCTGATAGCTTTTGGAGATGTTCATCGTGCTTCTGATATAAGGCACGTAAAACTCTCTTATTTCATCGTTTTCAATATAGGACTGAGCGTTTTTTATAATTGCGTCCTCTCTTGCACCGTCAAAAACAGGCAGACCTCTCTCTTTTTTATATTCGGCTATTTCTCTGACAGCCTCCATTCTCTTTTCAAACAGAGCAGCTATCTCTTTATCAACCTGATTTATTGTTTCTCTTGCTTTATTAAGCTTTTCCATAGTTTTACCTCAAATCAATCCGTATTCTTTTGCAAGCTCCTCAAATTTAGGAAGCGAACGGAGTATCATATCTGTGCTTACACAGTAAGAAAGACGTACATAGCCCGGAAATCCGAAGGAGTCGCTGGGGACAAGAAGAAGGTCGTATTTCTTTGCGGTCTCGCAGAACTCCGTTGCACTCTCAACGGGACTCTTTACAAACAGATAAAAGGCTCCGTCGGGCTTGGCGGTTTTAAATCCATACTTTCCGAAGGCTTCAAGAAGGATATCACGGTTCTTTTTGTAAACGGAAATATCTCCTGTTTTACCTACGCATTTCCTTATAACAAACTGCATCATCGAAGGAGCACACACATAACCGAGTGAGCGTCCCGCACCGCAGACAGACTTATAAATAAGTCCGAAATCCTCTACCTCATCGGGAACAAGAATATAGCCTATTCTGTCACCGGGAAGTGAAAGAGACTTACTGTAAGAATAGCAGACGACGGTGTTTTTGTAGTAATTTGTAAGGAAGGGTACGGTAACATCACCGTAGACAAGCTCACGGTAGGGCTCATCGGAAATAAGGAAAATCGGCTTTCCGTATTCCTTCTGCTTTCTTTCAAGTATCTCACACATACCCTTGACTGTTTCTTCGTTGATTACAACGCCTGAGGGGTTATTGGGTGAATTGACAACAACAGCCTTTGTATTCTTTGTAATAGCTTTTTCAAAACCTTCAAGGTCAATCTGAAGCTCATCGTTGCATTTAACCTCTACGGGCTTTCCGCCCTGAGCTGATATAAACACCTTGTATTCAGGGAAATAGGGAGCAAAAATGATTATTTCATCATCCTTTTCAGTAAGCGCTCTGAAGGTTATGCAAAGAGATGCAGCAGCACCGCAGGTCATATAAAGGTTATTCATTGTGAAGGATGTGCCGAAGCGCTTGTTAAGGTCATCGGCAATGGCCTTACGTGTTTCGTTGTCACCCACTGCGGAGGTGTAACCGTGAAGGTCTGTTGAAAGCATATTTTCCGTAAGCTCACGGATCGTTTCGTTAACAATTTCAGGAGCAGGTACACTGGGATTGCCGAGGCTGTAATCGTATACGTTTTCAGCTCCTATTTCAGCCTTTCTTTTTTTGCCGTATTCAAATATTTCTCTTATAACGGAGCTTTTTGCTCCGAGTTCATACATATCCATTGATACCATATTTTTCACCTGACTTTTAAATATTTATGCCCGTAAATAAAGAGCATAATGGTAAATTATACACCCATTTAAGAAAAGGGTCAATAACATTGAGGCTTTTTAATGTGATTGTTGCCTTATTTTTGGCAAATTCATTTTTTGCTTTAATCGTTTAAACTTTAGCAGTTTAAATTGCTATTATTTTATCAACCTTATTATCATTTGTCAAGTGTGATAAATAAAAAAATCCCTTCTTTTTTCGCTGAGATGCTTAAAAGAAGGGTAATTATCAAAAACGGTAGAGCCGTACTATCTCGTCAGCTCTGTTCCTCACGTCGTCACGGAGCTTTTTCGGAGATACAACCTCAACCTTCGGACCAAACTGCATAATCCACGAAATCAGACCCTCGCTGACAACACATTTAGCCGCCAGATTGAAGTGTCCCTCCTTCGAGGACTTGCGAAGGGTGGCTTCTGAGCCGAAGCGGTCCAGAATTTCTTCTATGATAGAGTTATCACAGCACAGCTCAAGACGCTGAGTATCACCGCTGAACATATTGAAAATTTTGCCCGAATAGTCAGCTGAGTCAAAAAAGCGTTTATAGGGAGAAACCTCGCTGAAATCTCTTGCTTTTTTGTCTGTTATTTCAACCTTCTTCATACGGTCAATTCTGGTGTGCATAAGGTTATCGTACTTTTCATTGTTGGCAACAAGGTAATAATGGTCATTGCTCCATATAAGTGCATAAGGACTTACACAGAATTCTTTTTCGCTGACTGAATAGTTTTCCTGATCATCCTCTATGGTTCTTTTCTGGTATATGAAGCTTACCTGTCTGTTTTTCTGTATTGCACGGTTGAGAATATCAATATTATAATATATCTCTTCATTGGTGCACTTTACTCTGTTATCGATATAAACCTGACCCTCAATAAGCTTTCTCTGATTCGCACTGCAGAGTGTGCCTATCTTTTTGATAAGCTCCTTTGATTTCTTCTGAGTTATGAAGTTAGCCGCCTGAACCGCATCAATAAGAAGTCTCAGCTCGGGAAGCTCAAAATCCCTTGAAAGAATACTGTAACCGTTTTTGGGATATCTTGCGGCACTGATATCTACACCGTAATCCTTAAGTGCCTTGACATCGCTGTAGACCGATTTTCTCTCACTTTTTATCCCCTTTTCACTGAGCATTTCAATAATCTGCTCTGTGCTTACGGGATTTTCTTCATCGCTGTTCTTTTCAAGAAAGTCTTTTATGTATAAAAGCTTCAACTTGGTATAACGCTTTTCAGCCATATTTTCACCTGTTATTTAAAATAAGCACTACATAAAGTGCAGTGCTTATTTCTTGATTAATATGTCATCTTTGCATTAAGCTCTTTAACAACATCCTCGTGAAGCTTTACAAGCTCACGGTCATAGGAAAGCATACCGTTAACCTCAAATTCAACGTCTGAAACCTGAGTATAAACTGTTGCAGAAAGTCCCTTCTTAATGTTAGGAATAATCTGCTTTTCGTGAAGCTTTCTGTATGCCTCAGTAAGAGCATCCTTACTCTTATACATCTGATAGCCGAAGCTCTTTGAGTAATTCCATACGTGTCCTTCGATGTTGTGACTGTATCCGCCGTATTCGCTCAGTACGATGGGTCTGCCATCATACTTGGGAAGAATTACGGGAAGAATATATTTGTGCATACTTCTGAAGTCTGCACCCTTCTGATCGTACCAGCCACTGGCATGGTCACAGAAGCGCGAGGGATCCTTTTCCTTTGTCCAGTCGCCGATTCTCTTGGCGTCGAACTGTCCCCAGCCCTCATTGAAGGGTACCCAACAGCAGATTGAAGTGAAGTTATAGAGATTATCAATCATCTCTTCATATTCCTCTTCGAACTGAGTTCTCCATTCAATTTTATCTCTGTTGAAGGTTTTGTAAGCATTATCCTTCTTACTCATATAAATAACAGGATTAAGTGTACCCTGAATGTTGGGAAGTACACCTGCGTGGAAGAGATTGAGTGCCTTGCCGCCGCTTACCATATCCTGCCATACGAGCATACCGATTTTATCGCAAAGATAATACCATCTGTGTG
Organism: Acutalibacteraceae bacterium; assembly: GCA_045544675.1. Taxonomy (GTDB): domain Bacteria; phylum Bacillota; class Clostridia; order Oscillospirales; family Acutalibacteraceae; genus UBA6857. The sequence continues at coordinate 45,295 of JAZPZK010000072.1, read as the reverse complement.
ATTCAACCTTGATGTGCTTACGAAGCATATTGAAGCCTAAATCCTTCATCTTCTGAATATCGTAAATCATTGCTTCCTCTGTGGGAGGTGTCATCTGACCGTCGCTCCAGTAGCCCTGATCAAGAAGACCCTTCTGGAAATAAGGCTCATTATTAAGGAAGAGGCGTGCATAACCGCCATACTCACCGATAGAGAACTTTCTCATACCGAAATAGCCCTTGACACAGTCTGTTTCAGCTCCGTCCTTTGAAAGGGTAAGTACGAAATCATAGAGGAAGGGGCTTTCAGGGCTCCAGAGCTTTGCATCGGGTATAGCTACCTTTGCATCTGCAGTAATTTCCTCTTCAGTTACAACCGTTTCGCCGTCAAGCACCTTGATTTTAAGTGTGCCTTCACCGATAACCTTTGTTTCAATACCGATTACGCCTGCATCAATATCGGGAGTAAGCTTATAGGATGAAATATAGTTTTCATTAACGCCTTCAAGCCATACTGTCTGCCAGATACCTGAGGTTGAGGTGTACCAGAAGCCGTGGGATTCACTTGCCTGCTTACCTCTGTTCTGCCAACCCTCATCTGTGGGGTCCCACACCTTGACAACAAGCTCGTTTTCGCCTTCCTTGAGGCAATCTGTAATGTCAAAGCAAAAGGGATTGTAGCCGCCGATGTGCTTGCCTACCTTTTCACCGTTTACATATACCGTGGTTTTCCAGTCTACAGCTTCAAAGTGAAGAAGCACTCTCTTACCATTAAATTCATTTGTAAGAGTGAATTTTTTTCTGTACCAGAGAAGGTCATCGTCGTCAACTCTTTTGCAGATACCTGAAAGGCAGCTTTCTACTGCAAAGGGTACACGGATTTTATCTGTGTATTCGTCGCACCAATCCTCATCATCGTCTGTAATGGCAAAATCAAAGAAGCCGTTAAGATTCATCCAGCAATCTCTGACCATCTGAGGTCTGGGATATTCCTTTAACGGAAGGTCGCACATAGCCTCGTCAGCCCAACGTGTTTTTAGTGTCATCATAATGTTTCCTCCAATATGTTTTCCTGATTTTATTTAAGATATGCTGTTGAAACCCAGCCGTTTGTACCTGTAGTAAGGTCTGTGACATATGCCCAGCCTGAAGCTCCTGACTTGTAGCCCACAACCTTAACGGGATAGTTGATAGGCACAGTCTTTATAACATCATAGCTCGTTGAGGGACCCTTTCTGAGGTTAAGGGTGTTTGTGGTATATTTGGTTTCACCGCTGCCGTTTACATCGGGAGAAACCGTGTTCTTCCTGACACTTGTTGTTTCCTCAACGGGTCTTGATTTTGAAAGATAAGAATCAGATATCCAGCCATATGTACCGAAACGGGTTGACCATACATAGCTGAAGCCGCTCTGCTTACCGTATACGATAACCTCGGAGCCCTTTTCAAGATACTGCACTCTGTCAGCCGATGAAGAAGGTGTTGCCCTCATCTTTACTGAGCTTACTGTTACATAAGCGTGATAGGTTGATGAAAGATAGTTCTTCGGCTTCTGAACAGTAACGTCGTTTATTCCGTAAGGGTCGGTTGTTGTGGGTTTAGTTGTGGTCGGCTTGGTTGTTGTCGGCTTGGTTGTTGTCGGCTTTCCGGTGGTGGTAGGTCTTTTTGTGGTAGTAGGTCTTTTGGTGGTTGTCTGACGCTTAGTTGTCGTCTGACCGGTAGTTGTCTGTTTTGAAGTTGTTGTGTTGTCTTCAGTCACATCAGCTGTTGTTTCTTCTGAGGCAGCTGTTGTAACTTCTTCAGTTGTTTCGTCAGCAGAAGTAGTTAACTCTTCAGTTGTTTCTTCTTCTGTTGTTTCCTCTTCTTCGGTAGTTGCTTCGGTTGTTTCTCCGCCGATAACAGCAACGTCTCCGGTTGAGGTCTCAGTTGTTTCACCGCGTTTTTCGGGCATAATCTTGTTGAAAATATATCCGCCTGCAGCTACAAGGCACACAAGAAGCACACAAAGAGCTACAATTGTGGGAACTGTCCCCTTTTTAGAGGATTTAACGTAGGTATCATCGTCATCACCTGCAGTTTCAATCTCTTCATACTCTTCAGCTTCTTCTTCAGCTTCCTCTGAAGGCATTTCAACAGGAGCAACTGCTGCAGCCTGATAATCTTCTTCAGGCTCCTCTTCAAGAACCTCGTCAACTACAGCCTGCTCGCCTACATCCTCAACGAATGCCTCGTATTCCGGATATGCTACATCCTCTTCGTAAGCTGCTGTGTCGGTTACTGAAGATACGTCCTCGTAAACAGGTGCTTCATATACCTCAGGAGCTTCTTCAACTGCAGATATTTCCTCTGCAACAGGCTCAGCTGAGATAACCTCGGGCTGAGCATCAGCAATAACTGCTTCAGTAGCAGCTGCTTCAACAATAGCAGCTTCAGCTATCGGCTCAGCAGGAATATTCATAGCTACCGGCTCATAAGCGGGAGCCTCGTATACTTCTGCCTCTTCATAAGCGGGAGCCTCGTACACTTCTGCCTCTTCGTAAGAGGGAGCTTCATATACTTCAGCCTCTGAAACGGGAGGTGCTTCCTTTTTTTCTTCTTTGATTTCGGGAACCCTGATAGGCTCAGAGCCGAAAACATTAGGTGTATAAGCAGGGATAGATACCTCTGCAGCTTCATCATCGCCAAGGCTGAGAATCATACCGCATGACGGACAAACCTCGCTGCCGTCAGGTACATTACTTCCGCAAAAACTGCACTTCATAATTGTCACTCCTATATTTTGAACTAAGTGTATAATTTCCTAACTTATATATTAACATAATACTTCTATGATTTCAAGAACAATAAACAAATAATTGACAAAAACACAGAATATCATCAAGTTTAATTTGCGCCGCTTTTTGAGTAATATTCTGCACTCTGCTTAAATAAACTTGAATAAAGACGGAAATCACGGTCTATACTTTCATTACATTTTCAAAGGAGAGTAAAATTATGAAAAAAATTATATCAATCCTGCTTTGTTTTATTATGTGTTTTTCTCTTGCGGCTTCAGCTTCGGCAGCAGAAATTGTGCCTGCTTCTGATGAATCATGCGTTGACACCGATGGCAGCGAACAAGAAAGCTTACCTGAAATCCCCTTACCGGAAGCCGATGACCCTGAGCTACAGAAAACCATAGAAATATTATCAGTTGTTGCGACCTATATTTATAATTATGCAACTCAGCCGCAGGAGCCGGCAATTGACCTTGAAACCGTGCTGACGATTGTTTCGGTTTTGGTGACAGTTATTTACACAATAAGTCAAAACATATAAAACAACTCCGACACAGCAGTTGTGTCGGAGTTTATATTTTTTGGTTGATTGTTTTTTAGTCTGTTATTAAATTTTATCTGTATCTCTTTACTTTACCTCTTACGAATCCTTTTTATAACGAACGTTCCGGCAGTTGATTGTTTATTTTTTTATGCCCTCTTTTTTCGTTTTTCGGTTAATCTGCCTGTATTCTCTATTTATCATCTTTCTGAGAATCTTACTCCTTATCAGGCACGAGATACTTTTTCTCCATTTTTCTCAAGGCTTTCATTTCTTCCGGTATTATTAAAAGAAATTTCTCCGAAAACCTTTTAATTATATATAAATTTTCGCTTCGTAGCGATCTGATAATCATCTTAATTGTTCACGGCAAAACCTACCGTAAATTTACCATTACAATTTCTTTACACTGTAATGCTTTTGTTTTTTTATTTTTTCTTAGTTATGTTATCAAATCGTACGGTTTACATTAAACAGTACATCGGTAACACCCCTTTCTTTATCTTGTGGCTTAATTATATACTATTCTCACATAAAAATCAATAGTTTTCAACAAATTCATTATATTTTGTTTATATTGCACAATGAAATGCACTTTCACAGATAAAAAAACACCCTTGTTTGCAGTTTTATTACTAACCGAAAACAAGGATATTTTTGTGAAAATTCAATAAATCAGTATCCCCAATCGTCAACAACCCAAGGGGAATATTTATCCTGCCTTATAAGAATCCACATCCAGTCACTATAGGTTTCATTGGCATTAAACGAGCCGTCTCCGCCGTTTTTATCAACATCAAAGGATGAGATAAGGATAATTACATTTTCCTCGGTGGCACCGTTTACGCTCCCCCTGCCGTTAGAAAGATAGGAAAAGGTTTCTCTTATGTTCTTTTCTTCATCAAAATAAATTTCAGTCAATGTGCAACCTTCCAAATCTGTAAATTTCTTTTTCACTGCTTCGATTGCTTCGTTTATTTCTTCATCTGTGAACTTCTGCGAATTATGCTTATCGCTGTATGAAGCATTGCTTGCATCACCCGCAGGGGCAACACCGTAAAAATTATAAACAAGGCATCCTGCAGAGATTAAAAGGATAATTGCAACTGCTGCTATAACAATCTTTTTCATCGGGAAATCACCTTTCATTATGTGTGTGATTCTAATATAACGGTTTAACCGAATGAAAGCAACAGATTATGAAAAAAAGTAAGAAATTCTTAAGAATCAGATAAGCTCTCTTCCCATAAGTACGCCCATAACGGATGCCATCATAAGACCTCGTGTCCAGCCTGAGGAGTCTCCCAGGCAATGAAGACCCTTGACATTGGTGTTGAATCTGTCATCCATCTTTACTCTGTTGGAATAGAATTTAAGCTCAGGCGAATAAAGCAGAGTTTCTGTTGAAGCAAAGCCGGGAACAACGTGATCCATAGCCTTGATAAAGTTGATTATATTCATCATTGCTCTGTAGGGCATTGCAGCGGTAATATCACCCGCAACGGCATCGGGAAGAGTGGGCTTTACGTTGGACTGACTGAGCTCCTTTTCCCATGTTCTTTTACCGTCAAGAATATCACCGAAGCGCTGAACAAGAATATGTCCTGCACCGAGCATATTGGTTAATTCGCCTACCTTTTTTGCATACTCAATAGGCTGATTGAAGGGATAGCTGAAGTTATGGGAAACAAGAATAGCAAGGTTTGTGTTATTGCTCTTGAGATCCTTATAGCTGTGGCCGTTAACAACAGCAAGATCGTTATCATAGTTTTCCTGACTTACGAAGCCACCCGGGTTCTGACAGAAGGTACGAACCTTGTTTTTGAAGGGACCGGGATAACCGATAAGCTTTGACTCGTAAAGCACCTCGTTGACCTTTTCGATAATCTCGTTTCTCACCTCAACACGGACACCGATATCAACAGTACCGGGCTGATGTGCAATATCATATTCAGCGCAGATTTTTTCAAGCCAGTCTGCTCCCCTTCTGCCTGTTGCGATAACTGTATTATCGCCTTCAATAGTCATTTCTTCGCCCTTGCTGTTTCTCAGATGTACACCCTTGCAGGTGCCGTCGTCAAGAATAATATCATAGCATTCATAGCCGAAGATTATTTCCACACCGTTATTGAGAAGGAACTGCTCAATTGCATAATAAATATCCTGAGCCTTTTCTGTACCCATATGGCGGATTGGGCAGTCAACAAGCTTAAGGCCTGCCTGAATTGCTCTCATACGGATTTCTTTTACCTCCTGAGAGTTGCTGATACCCTCAACATGGCTGTCAGCACCGAACTCAAGATAGATTTTGTCGGTATAGTCTATTGTTTCCTGAGCCTTTCTTTCACCGATAAGCTGAGGAAGGTCACCTCCGACCTCATAGCACAGTGAAAGCTTACCGTCAGAGAACGCACCTGCGCCTGAAAAGCCTGTGGTTATATGGCAATAAGGCTTGCAGTTGACACATTTCTGTGTTTTATCCTTAGGACAATGTCTTTTTTCAACAGGCTGACCCTTTTCTACTATTACAATACTCTTTTCTGAACCCTTTTTAATCATTTCAAGTGCGGTAAAAATACCCGCAGGGCCTGCACCGATAATAACAACATCCTTTTTCATATTCATTATATTTTCCTCCTAAAATATTGTCAGGGCATAAAAAATGACCTTTATCGCGGAATAGATAAAGATCCTCTTCAAAATATTCCTATTAAGTTTAACATTTTTACAGGTTATTGTCAACTGATTTTTTATTTGCGAAAGGAAATTTTGTTCGGATAATATCTTCCGTTTTCTGTCTTTATGTGTTATAATAATATGAATAATTATTGAGGGAAGTTTTGTTTTGGAAAGTGTAGTTATAGAAAAGAACGACAGTAACCAGAGGCTTGATAAATTTCTTACCAAGTCTTATCCCAATCTGCCCAAAACACTTATGTATAAATACATACGTATAAAGCGTATTAAGGTAAACGGAAAAAGAGCCGAAATATCAACAAGGCTCAATGTCGGAGATGTTGTTGATATGTATATCAATGACGAGTTTTTCGTTCAGAAGGAAACCGTTTACGATTTTATGAAGGCATCAAAGAATCTTGACATCGTTTATGAGGATGAAAACATCATTCTTCTCAACAAAAAGGTAGGCATACTTTCTCATCCCGACGACCGTGAATTTATTGATACTCTCATAGGAAGAGTAAAGAGGTATCTTTACGAAAAGGACGAATGGCAGCCCGATGAAGAAAGCTCCTTTACCCCTGCACTTGTCAACCGTATAGACAGAAACACAAGCGGTATTGTTATATGTGCAAAAACAGCCGAGGCTCTTCGCATACTCAACCAGAAAATGAAGGACAGAGAGCTTCACAAGCTTTATCTCTGCATTGTGCACGGAAGGCTGAAAAAGGAAATCGACACCCTCGAAGGCTATCTTGTAAAAGACGAAAAGAAAAACAAGGTGTTTGTTTCATCCAGGAGCTCCGATGAAAGTAAGTTCATAAGAACAAAATATAAGGTTCTCGGACATAAAAACGGCCTCAGCCTTCTTGAAATTGATCTGCTCACAGGAAGAACCCATCAGATAAGAGCCCATATGGCTTCTATCGGTCACCCCCTTCTCGGTGACGGTAAATACGGAACAAATGAGCTTAACAAAAAGCGCGGCTATAAAAAGCAGTGCCTTTGCTCATATAAGCTGGTTTTTGATTTCACAACCGATGCAGGAGAGCTGGCATATCTTGATAAAAAAGAGTTTATAATAGACGATGTATGGTTCAAGGATGAATTTCTCAACGGAACATTGTAAGGAGAAAGCTATGACAGATTTTGAAAAAGCAAAAAGCAGAAGCATTGAGCTTCGTGAAATAATAGAATATCACAACAAAAGATATTACGATATGGATGAGCCTGAAATTGAGGACTTCGAATATGACAGACTTTTGCATGAGCTCATCGGTATTGAAGAAAAATTCCCCATACTGCTTACTGCTGACTCCCCTACTCACCGTGTGGGCGGAAAGGCTGACGGACAGTTTACCCCCGTTGAGCATACCGTGCCTATGGAAAGCCTTCAGGATGCTTTCAGCCTTGATGATGTTTATGCCTTTGATCAGAGGGTAAAAAACGCCGTAGGCAATGTCAGTTATATAGTTGAGCCTAAAATCGACGGACTTTCCGTTTCACTTGAATATGAAAACGGTCTTTTCAAAAGAGGCTCTACGCGTGGCGACGGACGAATCGGTGAGGATGTAAGTGCAAATCTTCGTACGGTAAGAAACATTCCTCTGAAGCTCCCCTCGGAATTACCCGTTCTTGAGGTAAGAGGAGAGGTATATATGCCCCGTGAGGTTTTTCTCGGTCTTGTTGAGGAGCAGGAGCTTAAGGGTGAAAAGGTATTTAAAAATCCCCGTAACGCTGCAGCCGGCTCTTTAAGACAAAAGGACCCGAAAATTACAGCAAAGCGTAAGCTTGATATTTTTACCTTCAACATTCAGCAGATTGAGGGCAAGGAACTTACGGGTCACAAGCAGTCCCTTGATTATATTAAAGCTCTCGGCTTTAATACTGTACCGTTCTACACCGAATGCGGAAGCATTGAGGATGTTATAAAAGAAATAAACCGTATCGGTGACATAAGAGGTACTCTTCCCTTTGATATTGACGGTGCGGTTATCAAGGTTGACGATTTTTCAAAAAGAGCTGAAATGGGCTCGACTTCCAAATTTCCGAAATGGGCTCTCGCTTTCAAATATCCGCCTGAGGAAAAGGAAACCACTCTTCTGGATATAGAAATCAACGTTGGCAGAACAGGTGTGCTTACACCTACGGGTATTTTTGAGCCGACCTTACTCGCCGGCACCACCGTTTCAAGAGCAACCCTGCACAATCAGGATTTCATCGACGAAAAGGGTATCTGTATTGGTGATAAGGTCATAATCAGAAAAGCAGGCGATATTATTCCCGAGGTACTTTCAGTTGTTTCTCATCCGGAAAATGCCGTTCCCTACCGCATACCCGATGTTTGCCCCTCCTGCGGCGGTAAGGTAACAAGAGAAGAAGGTGAAGCTGCTCTTCGCTGCTGCAATCCCGACTGTCCGAATCAGCTTCTTCGCAATCTTATCCATTTCTGCTCCAGAGATGCGATGGATATAGAGGGCCTTGGTACTGCTGTTCTTGATACACTTATCAATAAAGGGCTTATCAGAAACGCAGCTGATATTTATCAGCTGAAGGTAGAGGATATTGCCGGAATAGAGCGCATGGGTGAAAAAAGCGGTGAAAACCTTGTCAATGCTGCTGAAAAAAGCAAAGAAAACGACCTTTCAAAGCTTGTTTTTGCTTTGGGTATCCGTCATATAGGTCAGAAGGCAGGCAAGCTTCTCAGCGACAAATTCGGCTCAATGGACGCAATTATCAATGCAACAGCCGAGGATATATATGAAATTGAAGGCTTCGGCGAAATTATGGCTCAGAGCGTTGTAGATTTCTTCTCTCACAAGGAAAGCCTTGAGCTTATAGAGAAGCTGCGTGATTACGGTGTAAACATGGAAAGCAAAAAAGTTGTTAAGGGTAACATCTTCGAAGGAAAAACCTTTGTTCTGACCGGCACGCTTCCTACAATGACCAGAGGCGAAGCCACAAAAATAATTGAGGAATTCGGTGGCAAGGCTTCTTCAAGCGTTTCAAAAAAGACCGACTATGTTTTAGCCGGTGAGGATGCGGGAAGCAAGCTAAAAAAAGCCAATGACCTTGGTGTTACGGTCATAAGCGAAGAAGAATTCAGAAACATGTTTGAATAAAAAAGTACAGCGGAGAGCAAAAATACAGGGAATTTTGTTCGAGAAACAAATACTTCCTTATCGGGCGTCGGCGAAAGCCTCTCCGCTGAATTTTATTTTTTATGGATGAATATAAAATAACCGTATGTACATTTTTCTACAAAATAATAAAAGGATCCTTGTATTCTGTTCGCCACTCTCTGCAGCTGTTTGTCTGCATCATCCTCAGAAGGCTCTTCCTTCACAAGAAGCAAGGCGTATTTTCTGCCGCTTTCTCTGTATGCGCTAACACAGCTGTCAACAAATCCCTTATCGTTAACGGAATCAAATTCTCCGCCGGATTTTATTATCAGTCCTTCTTCGCAGTCCGGCACAACATCATCAAAAAGTCCGGGCTCACTCTGCAAAGAATCAGGATAACCGAAATATACACCCTCTCCGTACCCGTAATCCTCTTCCGGTATATAATCGGTAGCCGTACAGTCTGCATTGTACCATTTGCCGTCTATCTGAAAACAATTCCACGTATGTCCGGGAACCAGGGAGGTTTTATAATAAACCTTTTCGAAGCAGGGTATGTCAGCTAAATTGAATAAAAGAGAAATAGCATTGGCATAGCCGTCACAGATTGTTTCGCCCTTAATCAGCGCATCATAAAGATAATCGGATATAAAATCATAATCATCCTTGTATACAGTCGAAGTGCCGAGATATCTGAAAAGAGCCCGTGCCTTTTCTGTATCGGTAAGGCCGTCCTCAAGACCTGCAACAACTTCCTCAGCCTTTTTAACCGCTTCAAGACGTTTATCAAAATATTTGCTGCCGAAATTATTAACTGTTATGTAGAAACCGTCAAAGGGAACTCTTCTCTCATAAAAATAATCATCATTGAGAGGATGAGTTATATCAAAGTTTCCGAAAGACAGCTCCAGATTTTGCTCAATAAGCGGCGAATCAAGAGCAAGATATCTTATTATTTTATAAAGATCATCATTGTCGTTGTTTTCACAAAGTGTTTCATCAACAAGAATGCATCTGTATTTGTTTTCAAATGCATACTCCATAGCCTTGTAAATGAGCTTTCCGTTTTCCGACAGCGTATCATAATGAACTGTCGATGCATATTTTCTGAAGGGAGATTCGTAATCGGCAAGCTCATCAGCTCTGATTACGCTTACCTGTGACTCATCTTCCGGAGTAAACTCGCTGAAGCCGATATGAGGCAAGGCTTCTACCTCTTTTACACTGCTGTTATCCCAGTCAATGCCGAGAAAATCCTCCCCTGCTGAAACAGAACGGTATCCTGTAAACGCAAAAATTGCAATAAAAGCGAATATAATAAAAGCAACAAAAAGACCCACTTTTTTCATAGTTCTGCACCTCATAAATTCCGAGAATACTGTGAGAGCCTGCTTTTATTTCAGAAGGCAGACTGCATGGGCGGCAATACCCTTGCCTTCCCCTGTAAAGCCCAAGCCCTCCTCTGTGGTTGCCTTGATGCTGATACAGTCAATATCAACATTAGTATAAACCGATATTCTTGCTCTCATTTCGTCTATATAAGGACGAAGCTTCGGGCGCTGAGCAAGTACGGTAGCATCGATATTCTCAATTTCATAGCCTTTTTTTCTGACAATGCCGCAAACCTCTCTGAGAAGCACAAGACTGTCTGCGCCCTTATACCTCTCGTCTGTATCGGGAAAATGCGCTCCGATGTCGCCCATTGCTGCTGCTCCGAGAATTGCATCGGAAATTGCGTGAAGCAATACGTCTGCATCTGAATGGCCTAAAAGACCCTTTTCGTATTCAATCTCAACTCCGCCGATTATAAGCGGACGTCCTTCAACAAGCTTGTGTACATCGTATCCGTGACCTATTCTCATAATTCAAGCTCCTTTACTTTTTCTGTAAATTCTTCATAGGTTATAAAGCAGTTAAGAATTTTTATCATCGATGAGGATGACATTCTTTCGGGCAGGGCCAGTTTTTTAAGAAGTGTCTGCCTTTTTTCCTTGCTGTTTGCACAGCCGGAAAGTCCGTATTCGTAAAAATCAAGATTAGTTATCATACGGCGCGGTTCTTCATCGGATGTGATTTCACCGTTAATGCCTGCTTTTTTTAAAGCTTCCAATAACACCGCTTCCTCAATGCCTTCAACGCCAAGCTTACCTTCTTTAGAAGCTTCGGTTTTGCGCTTTTCCTTGCCGTAAATATCCGGAATATAAACGTGGATAATTTTTTCCTGAGGAATAGTTGATTTTATAAAATTGCGGATAAGAAAGCCTGCAGAATCGCTGTCCGTTAAAACGATTATACCCTTTTCCTCTGCAAAACGGCGCAGAAGCGCCTGCTTTTCCCTGTCTTTGAATATGCCGAAGCCGTCGGTTTTTATTATAACACCGTCGATGATATTGCTGAGCTTTACAATATCGTATTTCCCCTCGACTATTATGGGTCTGTCAAGCTTAATCATACCTTTTCTCCGTTGCTTATAAGAAAGAGCCTTACCATAAGCTGCTCAAAAATAATATTGGGAGAATCCCCTGTAAATTTAAGCTGTCTGTCTGCATTGTTAAGCTCATCAAGACATCTGCGTACAGTATCAATATCCATTCCTCTGGAGTCTCTTGCCGCATTTGAAAGACGGAAGGCTGTGTTTTTATATCCGAAGTCGTAAGCAAGTGCATCTGCATTCTGTGAACAGGCAAGAGATACCTTTGCACGGTATATATCAACATAGGTGCTGATTATTGTTCCGAGAATATAACCCGGATCGGTCTTCTGACGAAGCAGAGAGGAAAGAGTTTCATAAGCCTTATCAAAGTTCTTACTGAGAAGAGCCTTTGTGAGAAAATATATTTTTGCATCGTCGGTTTTGGTTGCAAGCTCATCAATATGCTTCTTTGTAATCTCACCGCCGCCGACATAGTTGCACAGCTTATTAAGCTCATTGGTAAGGATGTTATAGTCATCACCGCAGATGCTTACAAGATAATTGGCGTTTTCCTCAGATAAGACACATTTATGCTTATTTGCCGACGAAATAAGCGGCCTTGTAAGCTCCTTACCCGTGCGCTTATTTATTGCACAATGAACGCCGTATTTCTTAAACAGATCAACTGCCTTTTTTGCTTTTGAAAGGGAAAGCTCATTTTTCTGATAGAAAACAAGCACCGTAAATTCAGGAAAATCGGCAAAAAACTCATTCATAGCCGTAAGGTCCTTTTCCTTGATGCTTTCGAGCTTGAAATCCTCAACAACAACGCATCTTTTTTCACTCATCATGGGCATAAGCTCACAGGCATCAAAGATTTTTTGCAAGTCAGAGGCTTTACTGTCAAAGCGGTCAACATTGAAATCCTGCATACTCTCTTCAACAGCAGCAGATATGATACGTTCGCAATAATACTTTTTCAGGAAATCTTCATCTCCGGTTATAAGATAAACCGGAAACAGCTCTGCACTTTTCAGATGAGCTTTAAGCTCTTTTTCGTTAAATTCCGCCAAAACATTTCACCTCTTATCCTTGTTTTTGCTTCACCGCTTACTCTTACTGTTCCGTAAAGCAGATCTTCATCGGAATATACTGTTTCACCGTCTTTACATATTACGACCTTATTTCCGATTATTATATCACAATATTCTTCAGGTTGCAAATATCCGTCATAAAATATCGCTACGGTTTTTCCGTTACCTTTAATAATTGCATAACCCTTCTTATTTTCGACTGTAATTTTTCCGAAAAGACTGATACCCTCGTCCTTATCCAGAACATTTTCCGTTTTCAGATCCGCACATAAATATTCAATTTTTCTTTTATCTGACACTTCGTCCGGAAGCAGAGCAACAAGCTTTGCATTTTCACCCGAGCAGACGAATTCTGCTTCTTCTGCAAAATAATATGTATCACGTGCGCCTATAAGCACCGCCGTACGGTTATATATAAGCATAGCAGAAATTCTGCCTTCCTCACCTATAATCCTGATTTTATATTCATCAGCATTTGTGTTCGCAGCTTTAAAAACAGAAAACATAACAAAGACTGCCAAAAGTAATGCTGTTACCCTGACAGAAGAGCGCTGAGCGTTTCTGTACATCAGAAGCATAAATCCGAAAGAAATCATAACAACCGCCCATAACAGCATAGTATCCTCACCTGTGTTAAGTGCAGCTACAGGAGAAGCTGCTATTTTCCCACTGACGTTAATCATATATTTACCGATTAAATCAACAGAGATAAAAAGGAAATCTGAAAGCAAGGGAATACCGCTGAAAATAATATATAAAACGGTAAGAAGCAATAACGGTGCACAGACAGGAATCAATAAAAGATTGGTTATCGGTGAAAGTGAAGATGTGTAGCCGAAATGCCACGCTCCTATCGGGATGGTAAAAAGCATTACCGTCAGGCTGATTACTATACTGCTGACGAATGTAACGATAGGTTTTCTTATAAATTTATGCATACGTGTGCTGTTGACTGCCAGGCTTAATTTATTGCAAAGCGGAACGGCAACCGTAATAATCGAAAATGCCGAAGCAAAGGATAGCTGAAAGCTGATGCTGTTTATTGCATAAACATTAAAGCTAAGAATACACATCATCGCAAAGCCCATAGAATTCAGCGGATCGGCTTTTTCACTAAGAAAACCGGCAGATAAAAGCATAAAAATCATCAGCGCGGCTCTGCACACAGATGGGCTGAAGTCCGCCAGAAAAGTGATGAAAATCACCATAATCATAACAGCAATATGCGTAAGCTTTCTTATGTTTCTGAATCTGTTCAGAAAGAAGCCGAAAATTGAAATCCAAATTGAAAGATGTAAGCCCGACACAGCCATAAGATGTGCCGCACCGGACAGCTTGAAGCTGTCATACACCTCATCTGTGCAATAATCCTTGTTTCCTGTCAGCATAGCAATAAGAAGCCCTGCCACATTATCGTCAAAAGCAAAGTTCAGGGTGCTGTTTATCCTTAGGTTAACCTGATTTGTGTAATAGCTTATCGGTCTTACAGACGGCTTTTCTATAAGCATATCTTTAAGTGAACACGCGCCTGTATATATACCCTCAGCACAAAAGCTGCTGTGAACTCTTTCGCTTGCTGAACCGATTTTATAAACATAGGCACAGAAGGTAATTCTGTCTCCTGTAAGAAGCTCAGACGGATTAATTCCGTCCCCTGATTCTGAAAAAGACAGACGGATTTTTCCGTAAGCCCTTTCACCGTCGATGCTTATAAGACGGGCAACAGCGTAGTATCTTGCGTTATCGGAAGAAAAATCAGGCTCAGATGTTATTACGGCTTCTACTGTGCGGCCTTCACCGCAGAGACTTACGGTTTTATCGTGGCGATACTGTGTATTCAGCACCAGAATACAGGATATGACAGCTACAATACTGAAGACTGCTGCGGTAAGGCTCCGTTCGGTTTTGAAAATGAGTAAAAAAGCCGACACAGTCACCGAAACAAACATCATAATAATAACAAATGCTGTGTTGCCTGAATACAGAGCACACAGCACCGTTAAAAACATACTAAGACCTGCAACCGCAAGAGGTCTTTTAAGATTTCTCATTATCAGTCGTGAAAGAAGAGAGGAAGCTCCTCGAGGAAAATAATATCATCTCTCTTAGCTGCATCGCCTTCAGCAAGAATAGCTGCCTGACCTACTATTTCCGGCTCAAACTGTTCAAGAAGCTTTGCCACGGCAGCAAGGGATTCACCTGTGCTGATAACATCATCAAGGATAAGAACTCTCTTACCTCTGAGAAGCTCGCCCTCAAGTGCATCAATATAAAGAGTCTGTACCTTATCGGTTGTTATTGAGCGCACGTCAACATGAACCGGCTTCTTCATATAAAGCTTTGCACCCTTGCGGCATACGAGATAGGGCTTACCGCTCTGTCTTGCCATTTCGTATGCAAGAGGAATGGATTTAGCCTCAGGTGTAACTATGTAATCGAATTCGGGACATTTTTTGATAAGCTCAGCAGCTGAAGCTACTGTGATTTCAACATCGCCGAAAATGATGAATCCGGCAATATCAAGCTTATCGTTAACCTTACAGATTGTTAGCTCTCTTTCGAGACCTGCGATTGTCATTTTATATTTTTCCATAATACTATACCTTCCTTTCTGGAGAAATCAGCCTGCAGGCCAGCCAAACTGTCTGCCGCCCATAAAGTGGAAGTGCAGATGATGCACCGTCTGTCCGCCATCGGCGCCGCAGTTATTAACTATACGGTAGCCCTTTTCAAGACCAAGCTCTTTGCCGAGCTTTGAAGCAACCTCAAAAATATGCGCTACAACAGCACTGTTTTCTTCATTAATCTGTGCGCAGGAATCAATGTGATCCTTGGGAATAATGAGAATGTGTATCGGTGCCTGGGGCTCAAGGTCATAAAAAGCAAGCACCTTATCATCCTCATAAGCTTTTTTTGAGGGTATTTCCCCTGCTGCTATTTTGCAAAAAATACAGTCCATAATATTTCCTCCTTAGGGATTATTGTTTGTTTCGTTGTTTATCTGACCGGAATTATCTGATATCGGGTAATATATATATCCGATAGGCTGTCCTGCAGGCTGCTGAGCCTCCTGGGCAGAGGGCTTTTTATAGTAAGCACCCGTGTTCGGATCATAGTATACTCCGCTGTCGTTATTCTGATCTGAAAGATAGGTTTCAACAGCCTTTTTGCTCTGTTTTTTTGTTATAACAATTACAACGGAAATCACTATTGCAAGAACGATAGCAGCAACTGCTATTACAAGATAAATCTTATTGTCGCTCTCCTTACCGACCTCGCTGTCAGCATCGGAGGCAACGATATCATCGCTGAGCTCAGGCACATTTCCGTCGCCTTCACCTGTGTTATCTTCCGTATTCGGAACCTCAAGATCAGCTTCGGGAATTACTGCACCGATGTTCACAGTTTTGATAACCTGATCAACGTATGTGAGATAATCGCTGCCGTATATATAGAAATTCAGATCGTAGCAGGTGCTTTCAGTTGCAAACCAATAGAAAACATATTGCTCCTCGGCAAAAAGAATATCTATTCTGATTCCGTCTGTTCCGTTTTCCAAAAAATAATTGGTAACGGTTACGCTTTCAAGAGGTGAATAATCACCCGTATTATATTTTTCACTGATTAAGCTACCGTACTCCTCAAGAGCATCCTCATCAAGGCCGGAATAGGAATAGCCTTCATTTTCGTAAACGGAAATGTTAAGCTCCATATTTACATCCGTATCACTGAAAGCAAAGTCAAAGCCCGAGCTTTCAGCCCACTGAGCATCGTTCACCAGAAAATCCGGTGCAGTAAAGCTCAGATCTTCAACAGTATACTCTTTTTCAGCAGCGACTGAAAAGATGCCGAGAGAAAGCATCACCGCAAGCAATACGGCTAAGCTTAAAATCTTTTTCATAGAAAACCACCTGAAAAATAAAGAAAATTGAACTCAGAAATTATTGTTGTTCATACCCTGATTAAAGTTGTTGTTATTATTAACCGGCTGACCGTACTGATTGGGCTGAGAGTACTGATTAGGTTGACCATAAGGATTATAACCGGTTGCTACGGGAGCAGACTGTGCAGCCTTACGCTTCTTTTTATTGGCGTTTGAGCCAAGAAGCACGATTATTATAATAACAAGAACTGCAATAATTCCTATAAATATGAATGTACTACCCGAACCGCCGGAGAAACCGGTACCGTTTTCTAAAATCTCACCGTTAACAACAAATGTATCCATAATGTTCACAATAAGACTTTCATCAGCACCGCCATAATTATATGCATAAATTGCTATGATTTTTTCAGTTGTTGCAAAGCAGAAAATTGACATTTCAGCCTCAATGCCTGATGAAGAGAATGTGGCGTCAATTCTTACGCCTTTGGCTCCGTTCACTTCATACTGAGAAGGAACAGCATCAGTAATAGCGTCACCTGATGATGCACAAACTGAGTTGCAGAAGCTTCTGAGATCGGATTCAGATAAATCTGCAAGTGATTCATTGTCTGTGTTTTCTGTTTCCATATAAGCAACTGAAAAATCGCCTTCGTAGGAAACCCACTGACTTTCAATGGGTGATGTTGCTTCAATTTCAATAAAATCACCGGGAAGTCTGATAGAAGCTTCACCGCTGTTACTTGTGTAGTCTATTGTATCTACGTATATTTCCTCATCGTCTGAATAATCACCGTAGGAGCCGTCACCGGTATAGCCTGATGCTTTTGTTGAAAATGTACCGAGTGCTTCGTCAAGCTCGTCATAATCCGATTCATCGTTATACATACCAACTAAAGTATAAAGCATATCGTCCTGCACAAGGCATGCACCTTCAACATAATATATAAGCATACCGTTCATCTGATACTGAAAGGTAAAGCTCATTATGCTGTCACCGTAATCGCCTGCTTCATAATAGCTGTCATAATATTCAATGGTAAGGCCGTCTGCGGCATACAGCTCCTGAAGCTCATTGTCGAAAAGAATCTGCTCTGAAACTGACATTGTTCCGAAATCAAGACCGTCTGCATCACCGCATTCAATGATAACAGTTGTGCCGTCCTCTTTTTCGAACATTACACCTGTGCCATCCTCGGTTACGGCAAAGCTTCCGGGCATATCAATGTAGTAGTAATCGTTTTCATATGCCGATGCGCCGAAAGCAAAGATGCATACAAAAACAAGAGTGAATATAACTGCCAATAACGTCTTTTTCATTTTAAAATTCCTCCTGATTTTAGTTATAATAATCATACACCACAAAAACAAAAAAATCAATACAGGAAATATAAACAGAAAAGCCGGTGAAGCTGTTTTCACCGACTTTTTTTATTTATCTTCAGCCAATCATTGCAGTAAGAACAGCTTCGGCATCCTTTATTGCTCCGGGAAGTGCTGCAATATCCTTCGCACCGGCCATTGCGCTATCGGGCTTGCCACCGCCTGAGCCGCCTGCTTTCTTTGCAATTTCCCTTGCAAGATTACCTGCATGTGCGCCTGCTGCTACTGCAGCCTTGCCGCAACAGGTGCAGATATTACCTGTACCCTTTGCCTTCTGAACTCCGCCGATAACACCTACATAGTTATCACCCTTACTCTTGACAAGGTCACACATCTGACGAAGCTCATCAACACTTGTATCCTCAAGGAAGGCTGTTACAAGCATAACATCCCCTACCTTAACTGCATTTGAAAGCATTGATTCTGTCTTGATGTTTGCAAGAACGCCTGAAAGCTTTTCAATTTCCTTTTCCTTAGCCTTCATATCAGTCATAAGCGACTGCGCCTTGACTGCAAGATCGTTTGCATTTGCAACCTTGAGAGCTGCTGCCGCATCAGAAATAAGACCAAGCTTTGAATCGATGAACTTCATAACATTCATACCTGTCACAGCTTCAATTCTTCTTACGCCTGCTGCTACTGAAGATTCTGAAACAATTCTGAAAAGACCGATGTTTCCGGTTGATTCAACGTGAGTACCGCCGCAAAGCTCAGTTGAGAAATCTCCTGCCTTTACAACACGTACCAGATCGCCGTACTTCTCTCCGAAGAGAGCCATAGCACCCATTGCCTTGGCTTCATCAATAGGCATTTCCTTGACCGCAACAGGTACAGCGCTGAGAATTTCTTTATTTACAAGAGCTTCAACCTCTTTGAGCTCATCTGCAGTAAGAGCTGTAAAGTGTGTGAAGTCGAAACGGACAATATCAGCATCAACAAGCTGACCTGCCTGCTCAACGTGTGTGCCGAGAATATTGCGAAGAGCTGCCTGAAGAAGATGAGCTGCAGTATGGTTGCGCATAGTTGCATTTCTTCTTTCCTCATCGTAAGCTGCGACAGCCTTATCGCCAACCTTAACAGCATCACCGTTCAGAACACCGTGGTGAAGAACCACACCGTCTGCATCCTTTGTTGTTTTTGTAACCTCAAAGCTGCTTTCACCGATTGTGATAACACCGCTGTCGCCTACCTGTCCGCCGCTTTCAGCGTAGAAGGAGGTTCTGTCAAGAACAAGAATTGCCTCTTCACCGCCTTCGATGAAGTCTTTTCTTTCACCGCCTGAAACAAGAGCAAGCACCTCGGCATCAACTACGTTTGCTTCATAACCGACAAACTCTGTTTTTGCAACATCCTTGAAGGATACGCCCGAATTTCTCCAGTCGGTATCTGCACCGTCACGCTTGACACTCTTTGCCTTCATTCTTGCTTCTTCAACAAGTGCGCGGAACTTTTCCTCGTCAACGGTCATATTGTTTTCTTCCACAATTTCCTTTGTAAGGTCAATGGGGAATCCGTAGGTATCCTGAAGCTTGAAAGCATCCTCACCTGAAAGCATACCGCCTTCGCTCTTAGCCATCATTTCATTAAGAAGTCCGAGACCTGAATCTATTGTCTTATAGAAGCTGTCCTCTTCCATTGAGATAACTTTTTTGATGTAATCCTGCTTTTCAACAAGGTTGGGATATGCATTTGCATTTTCCTTAATTACGGTTTCACATACCTCAGCAAGGAAGGGTCTGTCAATACCGATAAGTCTTCCGTGTCTTGCAGCACGGCGGAGAAGACGTCTTAAAACATAGCCTCTGCCGCTGTTTGAAGGAAGAACACCGTCGCCTACCATAAAGGTTGTGCTTCTGATATGGTCTGTGATAACACGCAGTGAAATATCCTTGTTTGCATCATCGTGATAATTGATGCCGGCAATTGAAATAATGTGCTTCATAATATTCTGCACGGTGTCAACCTCAAAGAGGTTATCAACATCCTGCATTACGCAGGCAAGTCTTTCAAGACCCATACCGGTATCGATGTTGGGATGTGCAAGACGTGTATAGTTGTTATTGCCGTCGTTTTCAAACTGTGTGAAAACAAGATTCCATACTTCAATAAAACGGTCACATTCACAGCCTACCTTACAGTCAGGACTGCCGCAGCCCTTTGACGGACCTCTGTCAAAATAAATCTCTGAACAGGGACCGCAGGGACCTGCACCGTGCTCCCAGAAGTTATCCTCTTTACCGAAGCGTACCATGTGTGAGGGGTCAACACCAACTTCTTTTGTCCAGATGTCGTATGCCTCATCATCGTCAAGATATACGCTGACATAAAGAAGCTCTGCGGGGATTTCAAGAACCTTTGTAAAGAATTCCCACGCCCAGGCAGTTGCTTCTCTCTTGAAATAATCACCGAAGGAGAAGTTACCGAGCATTTCAAAATATGTGCCGTGACGTGCGGTTTTACCTACATTTTCAATATCCGGTGTACGGATACATTTCTGACAGGTTGTAACTCTCTTGCTGGGAGGTGTAACCTCACCTGTGAAATACTTTTTCATAGGAGTCATACCTGCATTGATGAGAAGAATACTCTTATCACCCTGAGGAACAAGTGAGAAGCTGGGAAGTCTCAGATGCTCCTTTGATTCGAAGAATGAGAGATACTTCTCGCGGATTTCATTTAAGCCCATCCATTTCATAAGTTTATGTTTCCTTTCGCAATAAATTATCTTTTAATAAAAAAATCCCGCCCTGAATTTTCAGGACGAGATATACTCGCGGTACCACCCGAATTGCGACGATGCGCCACTCTTGACCTTTAACGCAGGCTTACGTCTGCCCTTTCGGGAGAAGCTCAAAGGGTAGCGGTATATACTTCTTTTCAGGTATCTCGCAGCCAAGGACACCCTCTCTGAGCAAAAGACAGAACATACTTCCCTTATCACAGCTTTTAAAGCTATTTTCAACGGCATTATTTTACTATATACTTCGATGAATGTCAAGAGAAACAGAAACAAAAACATTTTGTATATTTTGGTATCCCCGAGCAATTGTCAGTTGTGTTCATTATTAAAGTGAAAATTTAAAACTATTTAGAAGTTGTTATTCTTCACTAATTCCATCTCATGCTGTTTGTTAATCCTTTCCGCTGTTCTCAATCTGCTCAAGCATATTGCTGAATGCCACCGAATATAAAGTGTGTATTACCGAGATTTTTCCGAGGTTATCCAGACTCCTGAATATTTCCAGCAGTTCTTTTTCCTTTTCGCTGAGTGCCTCGTCACATGTATGCTCTATGGTGTTGTTTAATCTCATTTTTCATTCTCCTTTCAGAATATAAATGTTTATTTATTTTACATTTATATTCTTAATATAACACAAAATTTCTCAAAATCAAGAGATTTTGAGAAATTTTAACACATTTTATTGATTTGTTGTTATTTTTTGCAATATTTTTTATTTTCTTATAGCATAAGTATATTCCATAAGCAGATTATAATGGTTTTTAGAGAGGCCAAGCTTTCTTGCAATTTTCAGAGCAGCACCTATTTTTACCGGGTAAATAAGCTTCAGCGCCGGAATTTTAAGATAATCCTTACCAAGCTTACCTTCAACCATAATATGTGCATCCTTACTGTTCACAAGCTCTCTGAAGGTGGACTCAGGTGAAAGATAGCTTTTGCTTTCCGCCGCATCCTTCTTTGCCCAGTTGCGGACAAAGGACTGACTTTCCGTAAGGCTGTAGGAAGGCTCTTCAGAGGATTTTCCTGTTACAGTTATACTGTGAGAAGCATCAGCTGAAAAGGCGGTAATTACATTTTCGCCCTCAGATATTTCAACATCCCTGAAGATAAATATCTTGTCGCCCCTCTGAGTGTATTCCCTGCCGTTGACGCTAAGAGTAACCTCACCGTAAGAGCTGTATACCTTTATATCGGTTTTACCCGTAACTCTGTTTTTAAATCTTTCACCGCAGATGTGCAGAAATTTTTCATCTGTCCAATAAGCCTTATATAGATAAAAGCTATCCTTTTTTGTTTTTCTGTCATAGGTAACAAGACCCTTGTTATTTTTACCTACAACTCCGCCCTCACGTCGGTTAGCGGCGCCGAAATCAAACATATTCCACACATAAGAGCCCCAGAGCCAATCTCTGTTGTTTATTGCTTCAAGATAGTTTTCGTGGAAAATACATTGATATTCTTCGCTGTAATCTCCCTGAACGGGAGAAGCAGAATGAAGATTTATAAGTCCTTCCGCACCGTATTCCGAGAGACATAGCTTTATTTCAGGAAAATCTCTATGAAATTCATCGAGCCATCTGTTGAGAAATTCAAAGCCGAAATCATACCAACCGAAGTAATGATTATAGCCCAGTATATCAGTTATAAAATTGAGGGGTGACCGCTGATCGAGAATCGAAAGCTGAGCGCAGGTTGAATATCTCGTTTTATCAAGAGCTTTAACGACATTTTCAAGCTCCCTCATTGACGGCACAAGCTTTTTGCTTCTGGCACCGCTCTGCTCCTGGGTTATTTCATTATGTATGCCCCAACAAAAAATGCAGGGATGATTATAACTTTGCTTTATAAGCTCACAAAGCTGCTGCTTGCCGTTTTCCTGTTTTTCAACCTGAAAAGCAGAAATCACAGGAACCTCCGCCCAGACGAGAATACCCTTTTCATCACACAGATCATAGAAATACTGACTTTGCTGATAATGGGCAAGTCTGACTGAATTTGCACCAACCTCAAGAATAAGTTCAAGGTCTTCGGTGTGCTCCTTTTCTGTTATGCCGTTGCCCATTTTCTCTCTGTCCTGATGGCGGCAAACGCCCTTGAGCTTCATATGCTTTCCGTTAAGAAAAAAGCCCTTTTCACTATCAATATAAAAGGTACGAAAGCCGATTCTTTTATCTATGCTGTCAACAATTTCTCCGTCACGGATAATTTCGCATCGGGCGGTGTATAAATAGGGATTTTCTATACCGTTCCACAAAACCGGATTATCACACTCAAGGGAAATTACAGTAACATCCTTTGCTGTTGTTTCACCCTCAGAATAGATTTTGCCCATTTTATCATAAAGAGTCAGCTTTAAAGTACATCCGTCAACATCACCGTCAATCAGCACTTTCAGATCAACATACCATTTATTCCCGGATTTTCTCGGAGTTATATAAACACCTTCAGAGGAATAATCACGAAAGGAAAAGTGAGTTTCCTCTGTTTCGATGATGCGTACATTTCTGTAAAGACCGCCCCAGAAGGTAAAGTCCGCCCTTGTAGGATAAATATCGTCGTAATCCTTATTATCAACTGTGATTTTTATTTCAGTGCCCTCGTTGGCATATTCGGTTACATCGCAAGCAAAGCCCGAATAACCGCCCTTGTGTAAGCAGAGCCTTTTTCCCTTTGCTTCAATGGTGCAAAGAGAGTTTGCCGCTTCAATATATAAAAAGGTTTTTCCTTCAGTTTTCGGAAGGCTTCTTTCGTATGTACACGATGTTCTTTTATAATCCTTCCTGTTACCGTCGGCAGCATTCCAGCAATGAGGCAGATTAACGATTTCACCTTTATTCTCCATTGTAAAAAGCCAGTTATCGTTAAGAAGGGTGGTTTTTCTCATAAATATTCTCCTTATACATTACATAATGTTGAGGTAATCTTTATTAAATTGATTATAGCACGGCAAAGTCATAAAAACAATACATCCTGCGGCAAAGAAGCTTCAGGTTTAAGTATTCCCGATTTAATAAGACATAAAAGAAAAGCGGAAAAAGGGTGCCTCACTTAGGTATTTAACAGATTTAAATCCACTCTTTTCCGCTTATACTTCACGAAAAAACCTCACAAGGCGTCAGCCTTGCGAGGTTTTTGCATTTTGTCTAAACGAAAAATATTTGAAATTAAACTGCCTTAGGCACCTGAATCATAATTATTTTGGATGCAGAAAAAGGCAAAATGTGAAGGAATACTTGCGTATTTCAAGCATTTTAACGCATTTATACGCCAAAAGAATATGTTTCAGGCCATTAAATCCCCAAGTGAGCCACCCTAAGGATGCTTTTCTTTATTCACTGTTCATCTGTGGGATGAATCTTATATTTTATAAGAGCTTTGTCTTAGCCTTTACAACAGCTGAGTATGAGCCGTAAACAGTTCCGCTTGAAAGCTTCTGATAAGCTCTTACCTTGAACTGATAGTTCTTGTTCTTAACAAGACCTGTTGCTGTGACTGATGTCTTGGTTGTTGTTGCAACCTTTGTCCATGTTTTGCCGTCAAGACTTCTGTAAACAACATAACCTGCTGCTCCTCTCTCCTTAGCCCATGAAAGAGAAATTGAGGTTTTTGCACGTGCAGTTACCTTAAGGCTGTCCACCTGACCTACGCGGGTTGTTGTTTTAACTGATGAAGAATAATCACCATAGCTCTTAATCTTGTTGCTGTATGCGGCAACTCTGAACCAGTAATTCTTACCGCTGTAAAGACCTGTTGCGGTATAGCTTGTGCCTGTTACTATCTTTATCTGCTTCCATGTCTTTCCGTCGGTGCTTCTGTAAACTACGTAGCTTGTTGCACCGCTTACCTTGCTCCAGCTCAGCTTTGCACTTGATGATGTTACGGTAGAAACCTTGAGTCCTGTTACCTTGGGAAGATTTGTGTATACCCAGAGGTTACTGCTGTATGCACCGTAAACCTTTGATGAATAATAAGCGCGTACTCTGAATGCATATCTTGTTGAAGCCTTGAGACCTGTTACATTATAGGTGTTAGCTGTTACATTTGCGAGCTTGACCCACTTGCCGCCGGTATACTGCTCAACACGGTAGCCCTTTGCATTTCTTACCTTATCCCAGGTAAGGCTTACTGAAGCTGATGTTTTTGAAGAAGCTTTAAGTCCTGTTACCTGACCGAGCTTTGTTCTTGCGCTTACCTTATCAGCACTGAGGCTGTATACAGTTCCGTTATCTGCGGTGATATAAGCCTTTACTCTGAAATAGTAGCTTGTGTATGAGTAAAGTCCCTTTACGGTATATGATGTACCTGCAGTCTTACCTGCGGTTACATATGCCTTCTTTGATGAGCTGTAGCGTTCAACAACGTAGCCTGTTGCACCGGGAACAGCATTCCATGAAAGAGTTGCTGAGCTTGCGGTTACTGAATCAACCTTAACGCCTGTTACCTTTGCGGGATTAGTGAGAGCACTTGCCGCTTTAGCTTCAGATGCGCCGTAAACCTCGTCAACTGCTTCAACCTTGAAATTATATGTGGTTGCAGGGGTAAGACCTGTAAACTGCTTTGTAAGTTCTGCATCAGCAGCAACAGTTTCCACAAGCTCGTCGCCTGCATAAACATTATAGCTCTCAGCTCCGGGAACCGGATCCCATCTGAGTCTTACCTTTGTATCGGTTGTGGTTACTCTGATATCACCCATAGGAGCAAGAACAACGTTAAAGTCAGCTTCTGCTTCACCTTCGTATAAGCCGATAAGCTTGATTGTTGCCTTGGCTGCGCCCATCTCATAGCTGTGAGGAAGCACAACGAAATCCTGATTCTGCACAAGAGCTGTATCACCGAGAGTTACGGTAGCTGTGGGATAAATAACCGTACCGGTATAATAACAGTCATCAACGGTAGCTTTGAGTGCACCGAGATCAATGTCTTCATCCTTGAAAACAAGCGAGCCGACTAAAGCCGCTATTGTAACCACGCTTGACTTTCTGGCATTAAGAGTGCTGAGTAAAATCTTAACAATGTTAGAAATGTTTTCGTTTGAAAGAGCATCTGTAAATGCTGTTTTCTGAACATATGCAGGTAACACCTGCTTGCCCGTCCAGTTATTGAGAAGATATCTTACAGTATTATAAACAAATTCAACTGCTTCTACCTCACCTGCGGTTTCAAGCGCGGGAACTGCGGTAATTGCAATAATGTTTTCAATATCAAGGCTGAAAACTGAATCAAGAAGTCCCTTCTTTTCATCGCTGCCGAGAAGGAATTCCTCTGAATCAAAATCTACGCCCTTTGACTTTGTTGCGCCGAACAGGTCAACAACCTTATCAAGCTTTGCGAAGAAGGAATCTGTCTTGCTTACATCAAGATCAATAAAGCTTGCTCCGCCTTCTTCAAAGTAGAAGTAATTAAGGAAGTAATTAAGCGCAGTCCAGATATCGTCACCCTTGCCGCCGCGATATGCATTACCGTCAAGGTCTCTGATATCAAAGTGATCGTATGCCCATACTGCAAAAATGTCACCTAAAACAACGAGATAGCTGTCATCCTCACCGTAAGCATATGTGATATCAAGATCCCTTGCCCAGTTTATGAGAACTGCCTTTACCATATCCTCAAGTGTAGTGCATTCTGTTACGCCGTCATCGTATGAGCCTACATCAATGTTGCTCAGAACAATAGCGATAACTTCCATTACAATTTCATCGAATGTCTTTTCTTCAGCGTTTTCAACAACACCTGATACTGTTCCGAGATATTTGAAAGCGCCTTCAATATTCTCGTTGATTACGGTATAGTCGCCTTCAGTCCAGCTATATCCGGGAACAACCTGCGAGAAAGCCTTACCCACAAGGTCGTTGAGCTGTGACATAAGACTCTTATTAGCATCAAGAGCAATGCCGTCAAGATTATAGGTGCTGCCCTTGAGATTTACATAGGGAGCAAGTGCCTGAAGCTCAGGTATATCATAAGATGCGAGATCTACGTTAATATCTCTGATCAAAGGCTCAAGATACTGTTCAAATGCTGAATTGAAAAGTGCACATATAAGATCCTCTACATTTGTATCGGCACTCATGGTAAAGCCTGAGAGATACTGACCTGCATATTTTTCAAGAAGAGGTCCGTATACGAAGGCGTCAACATTATTTTTGTACTGATTGTAAGCAGAATCAAGTGCAGCTCCGTCATAAACAAGACCGAAAAGTAACTCCTTGATAATACCGCTGACACCGTCTTCGCCGAGAAGTGAACCGATATCTACCTTATCGTTAAGTAAGCCGAGATCAAGAGTACCGTCTACAACACCGCCGATAACCGTGCTGTTTGCATTTACAAACTCGACAATCTCTTTAACGATTGTTACGTCGTTTTTAGAGCTTCTCTGCATTCCGGTCTTCCATGTATCAAATTCAAGCTCCTTAAGGTCACCAAGTGCGATAGCAATCGCCGCCTGAATGAGAAGGTTATCAAGCAGATCGGCAAAATCGTCGAGAGTGCCGCAAAGTGCATTGATATTTCTTAAGTCGATAACAAACTTGATATTGTCTGTAATAGCAATTTCCTCAAGAATATCTGCCTTTGTAAGAACCTTATCAAGCTCATCAAGAAGCTTGCCCACACCGTGAGCGTCAGATTTGTTTGCGTGGTATTTGAATGAATATGTATATGCCGGATCTTCGTTGCTCTGAGCTGAAGCAAGAACTGAAACCGAGCTGAAAGCCATAATCAGACTCAACACCATACAAAGTATTTTCTTAGATGTTTTCATAAAAATCCCTCCTGTAAATTTGCAATCGTACTACACAGGTGCAAAAGCATCTGTATTGTATATAATACTACACTTTCACCTGATAAGTCAATTATCTGTTTAATGTTAACACTCTGATATTGTAGTTTTTGGTAGAAGATGTTACAAAAATAAGAACAAAATAAGATATTTCCGATATATGTGATAAAAAACACAGCAGTTTTAGCCCTGAAGCCTTTTAAGCATCCGATTTTTAACAGATTTATCTGCCGCAGAGCATTCTTGTTCACTAAATATTAACAATTCTGAATTGGAATATGATATTATGTAATTAAAACATAATATTCCAAAGGAGAAATCAGTTATGAAAAAAGTTTTTTCCGTGCTTCTTGCGCTTGTTATGACCTTCAGCTGTCTTCCCTTCACGGCCGGCATAACAGCTCACGCCGAACAGTTTGAAACCGAACAAGGTGTTCAGGTAAAAATGGCCCCCTTCCTTTACAAGTCTGCTCTTTATCAGATGGAATTCCCAAGCCATCAGTCATATGAAATCAAAGATAAGAGCCTTGAGGGAGATTATGCTGTTTCTCGTGAACTCAACGAACTTTCCTACACCTTCATCTTCCCTGCCGGAACAACAGAAATCAGCTGTATGGTATCGCTCAACGGTGAAACCGACTGGCGCGGATTTTCTGTTAACAGTACTGATAATCCCAGCTATTGGGTAAAGGATGAAGCAGGAAACATTGACTACACTAAGCCTCTTACCTTCGTACGTGACGAAGTAACTTCAGAGCGCGATGAATACGGCGTTTTATACAGAGATTATCTTATGAACAGCAATGTCGGCGGCTTCAGGAATATTGATAAGCTTTATTGGAAGCTCACTTACGTATGCAACGGCGAAACCCTGACAGATTATTTCGATATTAAGCTTTATGACTATGATGCAGCTGAAAAGCAGATTCTTAAAACAGTAAACTTCAATGTTGCCGGTCTTCCTTTCGCAGCATTACAGGGTGTAAATGTCGGTAAAAATCAGAAGCTTGCTGCCGGTTATCTTTCAGGTAATAATTTCGATATTGTTGCCGTTCAGGAGGATTTCGGCTATCACAAGCAGCTTGCTGACAATATGAACGGTTACAACTATACAACCAATCACACAGGCAGCGTTCCCGGCGGTGACGGACTGAACATATTTACTAAGGATATGCCCATCTATAATGAAACACGAGTAGCATGGAATGAATCCTGCGGCATTCTTTCTGACGGCTCTGATGAGCTTACTCCCAAAGGCTTTGTGTATTCTGTTATTGATATCGGCAACGGTATTTATGTAGATTTCTATAATTTACATGCAGATGCATACGTTGGAGAGGGTTCAATCGCAGCAAGATCAAGCCAGTACAGACAGCTTGCAGAATTTATCAAGGCACGCTCAGTTGAAAACGACAGACCCGTGATTGTAACCGGTGACTTCAACAACCATATGCATGTCCACGAAGACGACGGCGCTCTCTATAAAACACTTTATGAAGAATGCGGCCTTAAGGATGCCTGGATTGAATACCACAACAACGGCGACTACTTCAATTTATATAAGTGGCACATAAGCGGTCTTGAAGCATGGGGCAATTGGGACTCAGTTGAAAGATTTATGTATAAATCCGGCGGCGGTGTTGATATTGTTGTAAGCGATTTCAGATATGTTGAAGTTTGCGATGACAACGGCAACGCTATATCCGACCATTCAGCTGCAGAATGTGACTTTACATTTATCAAAACTGAAGATTTTGTTGAAAACACTCAGGAGCTTAAGGTAACCGATTCCCTCAAAAAAGACTTCATCCATCGCCTTATGTGGTTTGTAACAGCTTTGATGAAGGTTCTTTCAGATATCGGTAATTTACCTGAATTACTTAAAGAAATCTGAACTGACAAATAAAAAAAATTAATGCCATCCCCTGAACGAGGATGGCATTTCTTTGTTCCGTACAGAACATTATTTAACCTTTACGCTCTTTACTGAGCTCCATGAGGAATATACATAGCCGCTGTCGGTCTTGATGTATGTTCTTACCTTGAAGTAATAGGTCTTGCCGCTTGTGAGACCTGTGATGTCACAGCGTGTTGTATCAGCCTTGAAGTTAGCGTACTTCTTGAAGCCGCTGTCCTTACTTGTTGAGTAGTATATTGTGTAGCCGGTCTCACCGCTTACATTACTATGATATACATAAGCCTTGCCCTTTGTGGAGGATGCGGTTACCTTTGTAAGCTCGGGGGTCTTTGTCTTTGTTGCGGTCTTGAGAAGTGCGTAAACATCACTGTCATAAACCTTGCCTGCACTTGTTTTGCCGTAGGAAACAACTCTGAAGGTATACTTTGTGCCTGTATAAAGCTTACTTACTGTGTAGGATGTGCCTTCTGTTGTGCCTGCCTTGACGTAAGCCTTCTTTGTGGGACTGTAGCGGTAAACTGTGTAGCCTGCTGCACCGGGTACTGCACTCCAGCTGAGCTTAACGGAAGATGTTGTCTGTGAAGCAGATTTAACAGATGCGGGCTTACCGGGAAGAATTGTGAAATAAACGTTCTTGGAGCCCGAGTACTTACCTATAAAGGTTACCTTAACGGTATAACGACCGATGCCGCTTCTCTTTGAAGCAACACTTGTTTTATAGTCAACATTCTTGACAAGCCTGTTGCCGTCAGCGTCTGTAACAGTTACTCTCGGTGTCTTGTTCTTGCCGTCGTAGATGTACTTTGTTGCAGAAAGAGTAACAGCGCCGACTTTAGCAATTGCTTCGGTCTTTTCAACATCACCGCAAGAGCATATATATTCGGTTTTACCCTCCGAAGTAAGTGTCGCAGGGGTTGTAACTGACTCATAGGTATGCGAAGCCGTAGAAATAAGCTCGTGTCCCTCTATCCACTCATCACAGTCGGTACAGTAGACACCGGCTGTGTAGCCGCCTTCGGTACATGTTGCATCCTGCTGAGGATACTCTGTTCTGCCTATGTGATTTGTTGCAGGAATCTCGGTTACGCTCTTCGTTTCACCGCAGGTTTTACAATGTATGCTTTTGCTTCCGCTTTCTGTACAGGTCGGCTCAAGGTCAACGGTATAATCGCTTTCCCACTCATGACTATGCTCTGTGTAAGCTGTTGCAGAAAGCACAGGATAGGTAAATCCGAATACACCAGAGCCCGAGAAATCGTTGTTTTCAGTACGTTCATTACTGATTGAAATACCGTCAAAGCCTATTGTGTTAGCATTTGCAAGAAAATATGTGTAATAAATTCTGCTTTCCTGATCATCCCAGGTAGCATCAACGAGATACCATTTTCCGTCTTCCATCTGAACGCAGTTCCACATATGCGGCTCCCCTGCATATCCGCTGACAAGCGCACAAGGTATGCCAAGCTTATCGCAGATGACCTTGAAGGACTTTGCATAACCCTCACATACAACACCGCCATCGCCTATGAAAAAGGCTTCAGATGAATGCACAAAATAGTCTGAAATCAATCTGTAATATGCATTATTGCAGATATAATCGTGAACTGCTTTGAGTGTGTCGCTTCTGCTATTATTCACGGCAATTTTACTTATTGCAGAGCCTACTGCAGAATCATACTGAGAAATCTTCGAGGATGCTCCGCTATAAATCTCAACAGGTGTAATTGAAATGCTGCTTATTTTACCTATATATCCTGAAGAACCGTAAGAAGCGGAAATGCTGTAAGATGAAGAAACAATACGAAGCCAGAAAACCTCAGGATGGTCATAAAGAAAAGCGTCTATGGCCGCCTGCATTGAACAACTGAGCTCGTAATATATTTCTTCAAGCTCATCGTTCATAACGATTTTTCCGTCTGAAATTTCAGCATTAAAGGTAAACGGTGTTGTAAAAGCATAGATATACGAGCCTGTTTTTTTATCCGTAGCATAATTCTTAACCAAGGAATCGTAAAGCTCCTTCGACGTACCCGAAAGCTGATTTCCGTAACAGCCATCAAACTCAGTAACTCCAAAGAATGATATACCGCCGGCCGTGCTGTTCTGTGAAACAGAAGAATCCGCATATGTATTTTCAACCGTCAGCGTATATTCTTCATCCTCACTTTGGGCACACGTAACCGCACCTGTAAGAGGTACAGATGTAATCAGCATAAAAATAATCATCAAAATAGAAATAAGCTTCTTCATAATTTTACCTCCTTTTCCTTACCTTAATATTTTAACATCCGCAAAAAAGCTTGTCAACAATATGTCCGAAATATGTGTCTGTTATGCAGTAAAAGCATATGCTGTCAGAGCCGTTTTATATTGACATTCTCTGCAAAATTTGCAATAATAATCCAAAATATATGCCGTTAACAATAACGATGAAAATATTTGCAAACAAACTGTATTACATTCCCCCCTGCTTTTCTACGGACATTTTTCTGTAAAATGGTGACCCCGTGGCTCTGTAATTTTCATAATGTTTAAAATTACCCTCTACTATTTATTGGGACATTTTTTAGTGGCCAGTTGCGGATTAATTTTTTAAATTTACTAATACTTTACAAAACAACAAGATTTTATAACAGTATCACACTATCGAAAAATGTCATAAAAAAATACCTCTCTCGAATGAACTAAGTGTTCAAACGAGAGAGGTTTTCTCTTGTATGAAATTATTGGGAAAAGCCGGATACAGTATCATTTTCGTATCACGAGGCTTTTTGAAAATCCCGAAACCCTTTATTTTACTGGGCTCACGAGCTTTCGTTTACTTATTCCCACTCGATTGTTCCTGTCGGCTTCGGAGTGAGGTCGAAGAGTACACGGTTGATACCGTTCACTTCGCTGGTGATACGGTCTGTGATTTTGTGAAGGATTGCATAAGGAATTTCTTCAATTGTTGCGGTCATCGCATCCTTTGTGTTGACAGCTCTGATAATTGCAGGCCAACCCTCATAACGACTGTCATCCTTTACGCCTACACTCTTCATGTCGGGTACAACTACAAAATACTGCCATACCTTTTCTGCAAGTCCGTTAAGGTCAAATTCTTCGCGGAGAATTGCATCTGCTTCTCTGAGTGCTTCAAGTCTGTCACGGGTGATTGCACCAAGGCAACGTACACCAAGGCCGGGACCCGGGAAGGGCTGACGGTAAACCATACCGTGAGGAAGGCCAAGAGCTTCACCTACAACTCTTACTTCATCCTTGAAAAGAAGCTTGATAGGCTCAACAAGCTCAAACTCAAGATCTTCGGGAAGTCCGCCCACGTTGTGGTGTGACTTAACTGCCTTTTTACCCTCTGCCTGCTTGATACTTTCAAGAATATCAGGATAAATTGTGCCCTGTGCAAGGAAGGAAATTCCGTCAAGCTTTCTTGCTTCATCAGCAAAAACATTTATAAACTCGGCACCGATAATCTTGCGCTTCTTTTCAGGGTCGCTTACGCCTGCAAGAAGGTTAAGGAATCTGTCAGTAGCATCAACATAAACAAGGTTTGCATCAAGCTGATTTCTGAAAACCTCAATAACGTTTTCGCTTTCATTCTTACGCATAAGTCCGTGGTTAACATGTACGCATACAAGCTGCTTACCGATTGCCTTGATAAGAAGAGCTGCAACAACCGATGAGTCAACACCGCCTGAAAGTGCAAGAAGCACCTTCTTGTCGCCAACCTGCTCGCGTATTGCCTTAATCTGCTCGGCAATAAATTCATCAGCAAGCTCCTTAGTGGTAATACGAGCCATAGTGTCAGGTCTTTTGTTTGAATCCATATAAATTCCTCCCGATATATATTATTAAAAAATTAACTATACCAATAGGGCAACTGTGCAGTTGCCCTAATAAAAATCAGTTTGTATAATTGTCGAAATAGCCCTGAACAAGAACAACAGGTGTGCCCTTGTCGCCTGAGCCGCTTGTAAGGTCGCAGAGTGAACCGATAAGGTCTGTGAACTTTCTGGGTGTTGTACCCTGAGAAGCCATATTGCCTACAAGGCTCTCTTCACCCTTTTCCTTGATTCTTTTGCTGATAGCTTTCTTAAGCTCATCGCCTGAAAGATCTTTAAAATCGTTGTCAGCAAGATATTTAAGCTTAAGCTCATTAGGTGTACCCTCAAGACCAGCTGTATAACCGGGTGATACGCGGGGGTCAGCAAGCTCCCAGATTTTACCCTGAGGATCCTTGAATGCACCGTCACCGTATACCATTACCTCGATGTTTTTACCTGTTTTTTCGATAAGGTACTGCTGAGCTTTATTTACAAATTCATTACAGTTCTTCGGGAAAAGCTTAATCATATCTTCAGTGGATTTGTTTGAACCGAGAAGACCGAAATCAGCATTGAAGCCGCTGCCGTCAATTGACTCGGTGAGAATATCATCCATACCGCAGACAATCTTTGCACCTGCAGCCTTAAGAAGACGTTTTGTACGTGCTCTTGTGTGAATATCACAAGTAAGAACACAATCTGTATAATCAAGAATAGCCTTTGCCTGATT
This sequence comes from Acutalibacteraceae bacterium, assembly GCA_045544675.1. Taxonomy (GTDB): domain Bacteria; phylum Bacillota; class Clostridia; order Oscillospirales; family Acutalibacteraceae; genus UBA6857. Next base: position 11,435 of record JAZPZK010000072.1, on the reverse strand, counting down.
TGCAAAAACAACCTCACACTCAGCACCGGCTTCTGTAATAATCTTTGAATAGTAGTCTACATAGTCAACGCCTGTAAATTCGTGCTTGTTTTCGCCGAAAAGCTCACGGTATTTAGCAAGGGTGAGAACATCACTGTAAGGATTAACACCTGCTTCATCAAGCTGATCATAGGTGAGAAGGTGGTTACCCACTTCATCACTGGGATAGCTGAGCATAAGAACAACCTTCTTACAGCCCATAGCGATACCCCTAAGGCAGATTGCGAAACGGTTTCTTGAAAGAATGGGGAAAATAACTCCTACGGTCTCTCCGCCAAGCTTTGCTTTAACATCCTTTGCAATAGCATCAACTGAAGCATAATTACCCTGACTTCTTGCAAGGATTGATTCTGTCACCGCAACAACATCCTTGTCTCTGAGCTCGAAGCCGTCACACTCTGCAGCCTCAACAACACTGTCGCAAACAATCTTTGCAAGGTCGTCACCTTCACGTATAATCGGACAACGGATACCTCTTGAAATTGTACCTGTTCTTCTTTGCATATTTATTACCCCTTAATAGTAATGTTATCAATTCCGAGTAACTCGTTACTAATACTTTCATATTTTATCACTATGCAATAAAGAAATCAAGTTTTCAGCGTTTAATATTAAGGCTTTTCTCAAAAAAATTTTTGTACAAAATGACAAAATCAGGTAAAAAGCGCTTTTAACCGTTTAAAAGATGATTTTAAGGGCTTCCGATATGCATAGTATTTATGACGGATTTTAAACTGTTTTTCGTCGGCTTTATTTCGTCGGCTTTATAATGATAAAAGCCGTCAAAAGTGGTATATCTGCAATAATAGACTCATCCCATTGTAACAGGCTCTTTCGGATTGTAAATGCAAGCTGATTTTTTAAAACCATCCATAAAAGCATTGTACTTTTCTTCGCCTATATAAAATGCCTTTGTAACAGCTTCACACGAAACATATAAATATCCGTCATCGCAAAGATAAATTTCCGGCTTAACATCACCGTTTATTGCTGTATCAAACACAAGCTTCTCATCGCAGTTGCTTATGCGGGAAATTGCCCCAGCATCTGAGTTAGATAAAATAAGGTCATCAATAAGGTTACGTGCTTCTACAGACAGTGAATATATAATATCATTTTCACCCTGCTTTTGATATGTTGTCCAATAGGAAGACTGAACGGAAAGAGAATAAATCCCGGTAAGCTCACCGAGAGTTTCACAGCTTTCAATCTCTTTTGCAAGCTCAGAGTCGTGAGGTGAAGAATAATCAAAAACTGAGGAAATAAATTCATTACACTGCTTTTTGTTGGCTTTATAATAACGGAATCTGTCAAAAGAGATATATCCGTCAGAAGTAACTTCCACATCTATAGAATGACCGTAAAGGCTGATATCAAAACAAAGCACAGGTACTTTATCCCTATGATTATATTCGTATTTTTTACAATCTGCATTGTTTTTAAGTAAAGCAATAAAACTGTTACGGATGCTCTCAAGCCTATCTTCATTATGACCGATACTCTTATACGACACATCCTTGTCACTTCCGTCATAATAAGTGAAATATGCTTTGTCATTTACCTTTGATATAGTCATATTATCCGTGAGCTTCAGTTTGTCTGTTAATTCACCGATAGTCTGCGAATCATAGAAAACACGGTTTTCTATGTAAAGAAACGCCCCATTCATCAGACCGTCTTCCCTTTTGACAGCAACAGCATAATCCTTGCTGATTCCCTCAACTTCATAAATTATCAAATCAATATATTCACCTTTTTTTTGCTTGACATAATCATAGACGCTTATTCTTCCGAGCTGCTGTAAAAGCTTATTGCTTTCAATAGGCTCACCGGATGAGGTCCCACCCTGATAGGTTTTACCCTCAAAAGCAACAGAAAGAAAATACCAAGGCAGATCTTCGTTTTCCCAATCATCATAATTTATCGGCGGCACTCCCGATGAAGCAGTTGTCCCGGCAGTTGTATTGGTTGAATCTTCCGATACTGTATCGTCTTTGGTTGTTTCAATAACGGAGCCTGACGTTTCATCCGGTTTTACCGGAGGCTTTGATAAGAAGGTGTTGACGGAAAATGCCGCTATAGCAATCACAATAAAGCAAGCAGCTGTAAGAGCGATTTTTCTAAATGAAAATCTTTTTGCTTTCGGCTCATAAACAGCCGCTTCGGCTATATGCTTATCACTGATTTCACTCAAGGCATCTGTCAAAAAATCCACGGTCATAACACACCCTCCTTTTCAAGATAAGCTTTCAGTTTCTTGCGTGTGCGTGAAAGCTTCTGATAAACATTGCTTTCGCTGAGTCCTACCGAATTTGCTATTTCATATATTTCATCAGAAAACCAATAGCGTTTGACAAAAATTACTCTGCTTTCTTCGTCAATAGTATCAAGGAAACGGTCAATAAGTCTGCCTAGCTGTCGGGCATCTGTTTGATTTTCTAAGCTGTAATCTGCCAATTCATTCTGCAGTTCCGAAATCGGCAAAACTATGCCGCTTCTCTTTTGTACGTTTTTGTCACGGAGCTTTTTTATGGATATGTTTCTGGTGATTTTACAGATGAATGCTATAAGCGGATTTGGATTATTGGGCGGTATTGTGTTCCAAACTGCTAAATATGTATCGTTGACACATTCCCTTGAATCTTCACGACAATGCAAAATATTTTCAGAAACACGAAACAAAAGCTTTCCGTATTTTGTTGCTATTTCCTTTAAAGCATCCGCATTACGCTCAAAGAGCATTCTGATAATCTGACCGTCATCCATATTTATCACTCCTCTCATTTATTAACTACCGAAAAAGGCACTCTTCTGACAATAAAATGCAAAAAAGTCGCGGCATTGCCACGACTTATATTTTTACCACTCTCTGATAACCTGAGGATTTGAGAAAATCTCATCAAGCTTCTGAATAAAGGGAAGAATATCACCGAAGCCGCCTACTCTGTGGTCAAAGGTGATAGTTATGGGAAGTGTTTTCTTCGTACCCATATCAATTTCTCCCTTTTCGTTTCTGAACACGTAATTTTCATCTCTTGCAACGCCCACAGCCATAAGGAAAACCTGAGGGAAGAGAAGGGGGGCGTTTGTAACTCTTCCGTTAAGTGTCTTGTTTACTGCGCCGAGGTTTGTAAGACATACGGTACCCTCGTCTATATCATTAGGTGTGATATAATCCGGTGTTCTGGGCGCATGCTCAAAGATACCCTTTACGGTTGCTACTCTGCCCTTGCCCACATAGCCTGCAACCGTCTGTGCAACGGTTGAAACGATTTTACCGTCAAGAAGAAAGCCTGCAGTACGCTTAACGAGCATATCAAATATAACTCTGTCAACATCCTGGGTCTTGACCATATTTACAAGCTCTGCCGTGCGAAGAGAAATCTCCTTAAGACTCTTTTCCTCACAGGCACTCACCTTTATGGGGAAGGTTTTACCGTCGTCCAGAAGCACGGGAAGTGCAATATCTACATGCTTCTTGATTATAATTTTACCTGTTGTGCAAAGGCGGTTATATTCAATGTATGAGTTAAGTCTCGGTGCAACCTTAAGACCCTCAACCATTGCTCTCATAAGCAGATCGTTGAAGGTAAGATTATAGTCACACTCCTTCTTGAATTCACGGAATTCCTTCCAGAATGCAGTTATATCAGCATCATAGGTATAGCCGGGAGTAGGCATATCCTGTGCATTGGTGAGAACATTAGCCGATACCTTTGCTTTAATGTCAAAATATTCAATTCTGTCTCCGGGCTCCGGACCGTGTTTTGCTTCTCTGATAAATTCTTTTAAATCCATAATCATATCTCCGTTACAATACGGTTATTTTTGTCAGTTTATTGTAACATAACAGCAGACGTTTGTCAATTAATTTCAGCGCATTACGACATATACGGAAATCTGTTGCATTGTTTACCGTTACTTAACAATCCCCTCGCATATTCTTTTAAAAACAGGAGCACAGTCGCTGTTGCCGCTTTCTCCCTGCTCATTAAGAACTATAACTATATACCCGGGGTTTTGCGACGGAAAAAAACCTGCAAACCAGGTTCGGCAGATTTCATTACCGTCGATAAACATTCCGCTTTGCGCCGTCCCCGTCTTTCCCGAAAGACTTACTGAATCACTTTTTGCGTTATATGCATTTCCGTTATCTGTTACCGACTGCAGCATTTGCCTTAATTTAAGCACGGTACCGTCTGTAAGAAGCTTCTGCGGAACCGATGCATTTTTTCGTGTTACAAGTCCTGAAGCATCGGCAACGCCATATATAACTGTAGGTGCAACAACATTTCCCGTGGCAAGAACATGGTACATCTTTGCCATCTGCACAGGCGTCATAAGAAGACTTCCCTGACCGAAGGCAAGATTTGCAAGATTACCCTTCACCTCAAGGCTTTCCCTTTCGGGAAGTGCACCGGGAGAGGTTCTTATCCCGTCAGCTATACTGTCAGCCTCACCTATACCTATATCAGCACACAGCTTCAGAAGATAATCGGCATCTATCTTCATCATAAGCTCAATAAAATAGCAGTTGCAGGATTTTTCAAGTGCCGTCTGCATATTTACAACACCGTGGGCAGTAGAATTATAACAGCAGAAAACCTCATCACCTAAAGTATAGCTTCCGCTGCACTCAAACTCATAATCAGAGGTAATTCCGTTTTCCAGTGCAACCGCACAGATTAACGGCTTGAAAACAGAGCCCACACTGTATTGCTGCAAGGCCTTGTTTATAAGCGGTGAGTTTTCCTCAAACAAGGACAGCTGCACATTATACGGATCAAACACCGGCACACTCGTCATTGCAAGAATCTCTCCCGTGTCAGCTTGCATCACAACGCCACATCCGCTCTCTATTCTGCTTTCCGCGAGAGCCTCTTCACAGAGTTTTTGTATCTCTTTATCAATTGTAAGCACAAGTCCTGCCTGAGAATTAAAGTTATTGTCGTTGATGTATTTATCCATACCTGCCAGCACCCTTCCCTTTGCATCAACATCAAAGCTTACGCTGAGGCTGCCTGAGTTTTCCTTCAGAAATCCGTTATATGCCTTTTCAATTCCTGTCACACCGCTTTTACCGTCAGAGCTGAGATAACCAATAAGATGCACCGCAGACTGATTTTCACTGTATCTGACCGGCACGGAAAAAGTACGTATAAAGTCATTGCTGATTTCATTTTCAACCTGAACGGTAAAGGGAAATCCGTTCTGTATTTTATCATCAAAGGAATCCATATCCGACATAAAATCAAGATATTCACCCGAGCCTATTGCAGGGGTAACTGCGGCTATCAGATTGCTTTTTTCATCAACAAGCTTTTTAAGATTACGGTCGTAGATTTTACCTCTCGAGGTACCTATAGTAACCGTTCTCTGACTTCGTGATGAGCCGGCAAGAGAATACTCTGAAAAATTGATTGAGCCGATTCTGAGCATCAGACCCGTAAAACACACGCAGAAAAATACAAAAAGAGAAATTGTTCTTTTTTCCATTTTTATCACCTTTTCATATTATTTCTCTGATATTGGCTTTTATTGACGAATAAAAATTCCATTAATTTCTTTTATTTTTATAAAAACACTTGACTTTTATGAATTAGAGGATAAAATATAATTAGCACTCACAAACATAGAGTGCTAAAAGCTACATAAATACATTCAGGAGGATTGAATTATGAATATCAGACCACTTCTTGACAGAGTTGTTCTTAAGGCAACCGAAGTTGAAGAAACCACACAGAGCGGCTTCATTCTTACATCCGCTTCTCAGGAAAAGCCTCAGTTTTCAGAGGTTGTTGCAGTAGGTCCCGGCGGAATCGTTGACGGTAAGGAAATCGTTATGCTCGTTAAGGTCGGCGATAAGGTTATCACCGGCAAATACGCAGGTACAGAAGTCAAGGTTGACGGTGAGGAATACACAATCGTTCGTCAGAATGACATTCTTGCAGTTATTGAATAAAAGTTGGCTTAGGAGGTAACATATAATGGCTAAACAGGTTATTTACGGTGAAGAGTCAAGAAAAGCCCTTCAGAACGGTATTGACAAGCTTGCTAATACCGTTAAAATCACACTCGGCCCCAAGGGCAGAAACGTTGTAATTGATAAAAAGTACGGCGCTCCCCTCATCACAAACGACGGCGTTACAATTGCTAAGGAAATCGAGCTTGAGGACGCTTTCGAAAATATGGGCGCTCAGCTCATAAAGGAAGTTGCTACAAAGACAAACGATGTTGCAGGTGACGGCACAACAACCGCTACACTTCTCGCTCAGGCTCTCGTACGTGAGGGTATGAAGAACGTTGCGGCAGGCGCTAACCCAATGGTAGTAAAGAAAGGTATCAAGAAGGCTGTTGACGTTGCAGTTGAGGCTGTAAAGGCTAATTCAAGTCCCGTTACAACCTTCGAGGACATCGCAAGAATTGCTACTATCTCATCAGCTGACGAGTCAATCGGTACTCTCATCGCAGAGGCTATGGAGGTTGTTACAACCGACGGCGTTATCACCGTTGAAGAGTCAAAAACTGCTGAAACAATGAAGGAAGTTGTTGAAGGTATGCAGTTTGATCGCGGCTACATCTCACCCTATATGGCAACAGATGTTGACAAGATGGAAGCTGTTATCGACGACGCATGTATCCTTATCACAGACAAGAAGATTTCAAATATTCAGGAGGTTCTCCCCCTTCTCGAGCAGGTACTCAAAATGGGCAGAAAGCTCGTTATCATCGCTGAGGATGTTGAGGGCGAAGCACTTGCTACCCTTCTCGTAAACAAGCTCAGAGGCACCTTCACCTGCGTTGCAGTAAAGGCTCCCGGCTTCGGCGACAGAAGAAAGGAAATGCTTCAGGATATCGCTATTCTCACCGGAGGTCAGGTTATCACATCCGATCTCGGACTTGAATTACAGACTGCTACTCTTGATATGCTCGGCTCAGCTAAGCAGGTTAAGATCACAAAGGAAAACACCACTATCGTTGACGGTGCAGGCGATAAGGCTCAGATCAAGGCTCGTATCGGTCAGATCAAGGCTCAGATTGAGGTTTCAACCTCAGAATTCGACACTGAAAAGCTTCAGGAAAGACTCGCCAAACTTGCAGGCGGTGTTGCAGTTATCCGTGTAGGTGCTGCTACAGAGACCGAAATGAAGGAAAAGAAGCTCCGTATCGACGATGCTCTTGCCGCAACAAAGGCAGCCGTTGAGGAAGGCTCAGTTGCAGGCGGCGGTGTTGCACTTCTCAACACTGTACCCGCAGTTACAAAGCTTCTTGAAGAAACAGAAGATCCCGACGAAAAGACCGGCGTACGCATCGTTCTCAAGGCACTTGAAGAGCCCGTTCGTCAGATAGCTAAGAATGCAGGTCTTGAAGGCTCAGTTATTGTAAACGAAATCATTTCAAGCGGCAAGGTCGGCTACGGCTTCGACTTCGCTAAGGAAGTATATGTAAACATGGCTGAAGCAGGTATCCTTGATCCTACAAAGGTTACACGCTCAGCACTTCAGAACGCTTCCTCAGTTGCAGCCATGGTGCTCACAACAGAGTCACTTATCTCAGATATCCCCGACCCCGCAGCAGATGCAGCTGCAGCAGCGGCTATGGCTCAGGGCGGCGGAATGTACTGATAAAACTTATACAGATCAAAATCCCATCGGTTAATTTCCGATGGGATTTTTTATTTAAAAATGATTCGTGAACTGCTTCGGTGTTATTCCGAATTCTTCCTTGAAGCATTTAATGAAATAGCTTTCGGAGCAGAAGTTCATATAATATGCAACCTCGGAGCAGCTCATATTGCTTCTGAGTAGGTCCTTGCTTGCATTAAGGCGAAGACTTTTTATATAATCAGAAGGTCTTTTTCCGGTTACTGACTTAAATTTCAGAGAAAGATAATCGGGGCTGAGATTGCATTCCTCTGCCAGCATTTCCAGAGTGATGCGCTTATGCAGATTGGCACTTATATAATTTATGCACTTTCTTATATCGTAAGGATATGCGCTGTTCTTTTTTGCCTTTGCAACCATTTCTGTCAGTTCAAAGCCTCTTTCCATAAGATAGTCAAGGATTTTATCCGTCGAGGTCATACTGTCAATTTTCATTATGCAGTCATCGGAAAAGCAGTAAGCCGTGCTTTCATCAAGACCGCCCTGAATGGCATAGCGTGTGGCAAGAGTAACACAGCAGACTGCCCAATACTGCATCTGTCTGAGATTATCTGAAGAAAGTCTGCCCATAACAAATTTAGTGTTTTCTGCATCACTCAGCATATGTTTTAAAGTCGTGCTGTCCCCCTGCCGTATTGCCGAATACAGCATAACCTCAGTTTCATATGCGGTATGGGCTCTTTCGTTTTCACGTCTTGCAAAAAGCGTACTTTCTGCCGAAGGCACATACTCAATACACTCAAGCTGAATATTGCTTTTATTTTTCATAATTATCACCTTACTTAATTATACACGTTCCGCAAATTAAATCAACGCTTATTTTTTATAAACCTCGTATTTTTTATATATTTACTAACGGTTTAGTCATATAATCATACTGATATAAGGAGTGGTAATATGATTTTAGTCTTGGCGGTTATTTATATCGTTTTCATTTCTCTCGGCCTACCTGACTCTCTTTTCGGAGTTGCCTGGCCTGTTGTACATACAGAATTCGGTGTTGATGAAAGCTTTGCATCGGTTTACAGCATAATTGTAAGCATATGCACCGGCGGTGTCAGCTTTGTTTCCGGTACCCTTATAAGAAAATTCGGCACAAGCAGAGTTACCTTTGTTTCCATACTTCTGACTGCCGCAGGTCTTCTCGGTATAAGCGTTTCACCTAACCTGGTTGTTATGATGATTTTTGCCGTAATTATGGGCTACGGTGCAGGTGCTATTGACACGGGACTTAACAACTTCGTTTCGCTTCACTATAAGGCTCGCCATATGAACTGGCTTCATTGCTTCTGGGGTGTGGGTGTCACCGTAAGCCCTATGATAATGTCTTTATTTCTGGGTAACGGTGAGGGTCAATGGCGAAGCGGCTACAGAATAATTGCCGCCATGCAGCTTGCTATCGGTATGATTGTTCTGTTTTCCCTTAAAAAGTGGAGAAGCATCGAAAAAAATCAGATTGAGGAAAGCTCTCAGCAGGACAGCTCGTCCCTGAGCCTTATCGGAATACTGAAAATCAAAGGTGTAATCACAAGCATTCTTTCCCTTGCCGCTTACTGCAGTATGGAATTTCTGCTCGGCACATGGTGTGCCACCTACGGTGTTAATGTTTTTGCTCTGCCTCCCGAAGAGGCCGCAAAATGGGTTTCTCTCTACTACGGCGGCATTATGGCAGGCAGAATTGTTGCAGGCTTTGTTTCAGTCAGGCTTTCCGATAAGAATCTCATCAGAGGCGGTATTATCGTTTCCTTCATAGGTATTCTTATTCTTGCCCTTCCTGTCGGCAAGGCTTCACTTTTCGGTCTGCTTCTTATAGGCTTCGGCTTCGGACCTGTTTTCCCGAGTGTGCTTCACAGCGTACCCGAAAGATTCGGCGCAACCTATTCTGCAGATATAACCGGCTATCATATGGGCGGTGCATATGCTATCGGCTTCGGAGTTCAGCTTGTATACGGATTTGTCGCTTCATGGACCACCTTCAGAATAACTCCTTTTGTTCTTATCGCTCTTTGCATCGGCTTATATCTGCTAAATGAAATAACCCTCAAAAAGGTTAAGGCAAAATAACAAAAATTAAAGCAGGGCATCATTGCCCTGCTTTATTTTTGTTATGTCCCCTGCTGTGCCGCTTCAGGTGCTGTATCTTCCATCGGTGGATCATCCGATGAAAGATCGCTATTTTTGTTTACGTCATTTTTTATAAGTCTGTACATTGTCGAGGCAATGGGTACGCCGATAAGCATACCGAGCATTCCGAACAATGTGCCTCCGATTGTTACTGCGGCAAGCACCCAGAGACTGGGAAGTCCCATTGATGCACCAACAACCTTCGGATAAATAACGTCGCCTTCGAAATTCTGAAGTAATATCAGGAAAATAAGGAATATGAGCGCCTTTGAAGGTGATTCCATAAGAATAAGGAAAGCACCGATACCGCCGCCGATAAGGCCGCCTACAACGGGAATAAAGGCTGTTACACAGATAACTGTACCGATCATCGCCGCATAAGGAAGACGAAGAATCAGCATACCCAAGGTACACAACGTGCCGAGAATAAGAGCCTCTGTACACTGGGCAACTATAAACTTATGGAAGGAATCGTCTGCAACATTAAGCACATAAAGTACCTTCTCGTTAAATTTTGAAGGAGCATAACGCTTCATAAGCTTTTTAATCTGTGAGCCGAGCTTCTCTTTTCCTGAAAGCACATAGGCGGAAAAGATTACTGCAAGCACAAAGGTTGTAACTCCGCTGACAACTGTGGTAACCGTTGAAGCCACAACACCCACAACATTGCCGATTCCGCTTGTTACCGTTGAGAAAATTTCGCTGCTCTTTGACTGCCAGTCTATCTTTGTGAGCATTTCAATTATATCCTCAGGCACAAAGTCAAATTCAGCAAGCTTTGCGACTATTGCCTCGTAGAATATAGGAACCTCAGCAATAAGAAGCCTGATACATTCTGTAAGCTGCGGCACAACAAGTGCAGTAACAAGTGCAATTACACCAACAAGACTTAAATAAGCCAATGTAAGACATATTGCTCTGCGTCCTTTTATCACAAGCTTTTTCTTTGACTTCGGGAAGAAGTGCCGCTCGTAAAAGCTCATCAGTATATTAAGCGGATAAGCAATAACTGCACCGACTATAACCGGCATAACTGCTGCTATCACCGTCTTGAGAAAGCCTGAAAAGGACGGCCAGTAATATATGCACAGATACAGTCCGAACACAACCGAGGCAATTTTAATACAGGTTTTTAAATCAACCTTTTTCATTTTAATCTCCTTGTTTACGGTGTCAGATTCTTGCTACACCGCTGTCTCTTGCTGCCTTGGCAACTGCAGCCGCAACAGTAGGACCAACTCTTTCATCGAAGGCTGCGGGAATAATGTAATCGCTTCTGAGTTCATCGTCAGCAACGAGTGAAGCGATAGCCTTTGCTGCTGCCATCTTCATTTCCTCGTTGATGTCGCTTGCTCTTACGTCAAGAGTACCTCTGAAGATACCGGGGAATGCAAGAACGTTGTTGATCTGGTTTGCAAAGTCGGAGCGGCCGGTGCCCACAACTCTTGCGCCTGCTGCCTTAGCAACGTCGGGCATGATCTCGGGCGTGGGGTTTGCCATGGGGAACATGATCGAATCGGGAGCCATGGATTTTACCATTTCGGGAGTGACAACGCCGGGTACCGAAACGCCGATGAATACATCCGAGGCAACCATTGCGTCTGCCAG
>JAZPZK010000071.1:0-4884 GCA_045544675.1 Acutalibacteraceae bacterium | reverse complement strand
TATGGACTATGAGAAATATATCAATCTGCTTAAGCCTATATGTAACAAACTGAGCATTGTCTCAAAAAGAGTTTGGCAAACAAAAATGCTTGATACGGTAATGCTTCGTGAAGTTCTTAAAAGCACAAATGAAATTATGCCCGAAATCATAAAAGCAAAGGAGGTGGCACAGTGCGTACAAGAGCAAGAAGAATCGCAGTTAGAGTAAGTGAAGAGCAGTATAACAAAATATACCGTTTGACAGACAGAAGCTTCTTTACAAAGGAGCAGGTGCTGAGGGATATTATCCTCGGCTATCCCATTCAGGAAGACAGGAAGCCTGAATGTATGGAGTTTATTCTGAAGCTCCGTGGAATTGCAAGCACCTTAAACAATCTTTTCAGAAACTACGGCTTATCAGATTTACCAATCGGTAAGGAAATGAAGCAGACCGCTGATGCGGTTGAGTGTACAGAGAATCTAATTGAAGATTGTATTTTTATCACAAGAATGAAAAGGAGAAATAAATGAATAAAGAAGAAAATTTTATTAATACCCTGTTTGAGAAAACAGAAGAATCAGAGGCAGTAAAGCCTCAGACTACAGAAATCATAAAGATGCCTATGAGCAGTATTGTTCCGAATTTTAAGAATCCTTATAAATGTCGCGAAGAAGATATGAAGCCGTTGGAAGATAGTATCTGTGATAACGGTATTATTCAGCCTCTTATGGTGCGAAAAGATGATAAGGCTGATGTGTATGAAATCATATCAGGGCACAGAAGATACCTTGCAGCAACAAGGCTTGAAATGACAGAGGTGCCAGTGGTAGTTTTAGATATCACAAAGGAAGAAGCAGATATTATCCTTGTTGACAGTAATCTCCACCGAGAGCATATTCTTCCAAGCGAGAAAGCCTTTGCTTACAAGATGAAAATGGATGCCATTAAAAAGCAAGGTAAACGCACAGATTTAACTTCGGACCAAGTCGGACCGAAGTTGTCTGCAGATGAAATATCAGATACCGACAGTGCTTCTCAGGTTAAAAGATATATCCGTCTTACCAACCTGATTCCAAGGCTTCTTGCTTTGGTAGATAGCGGTAAAATTGCACTTGGTCCTGCTGTTGAGCTTTCATATCTCAGTCAAGGGCATCAGAACTTTTTAGCTGAGGCTATTGAGAAAGAGCTTGCTACACCTTCCCTTGCTCAGGCACAGAAATTGAAGAAGCTGGAACAAGAGGGAAAGCTTGATGTCGGTACAATTCTTAGTATGGTTAAACAGCCAAAACCTAATCAGGTTGTTACGGTTAAAATCCCCGAGGATAAAATCAGCAAATATATGAAATCTAATGCTACCGTAAAGGAAAAGGAAGATTTTCTTGCAAAGGCTGTTGAGTATTACGGAAAGTATCTTATGAAACAGAAAGACCGAGGTGCGAGATAATGAAAAAGCTTAAAGATTTTTATGGTATGATTGGTGATAACGAATATGTAATTGACGGTGTGCTTTACAAGGTTTCTTCAAAGTTTACACCCGTAAATATTTCAAAGATTGAAAACACCATAAGTGACAAAGCACAAAAATATGTGGGCAGTGATTTTGCACATTTGACAAATGCCGATGATAGAAATACAATGAATGCAGAATATATATGTTTGACTGCCGGGAAGGAGGACTAATGCAGTCTAATGCAAATATCGGAATTACTGCTATCTACTGCCGTTTATCGAGAGATGACGGTACAGAAACAGAGAGTAATTCAATCGGCAACCAAAAGAAAATGCTGACACAAAAGGCAAAGGAATTAGGTTTAGCAAATACCAAGTATTATGTTGATGACGGTTATACAGGCACGAACTTCAACAGACCTGCTTTTCAGGAACTTCTTGATGATATTGAAATGGGATATATCTCCGTTGTTATTGTCAAAGACCTTTCCCGATTAGGACGAGATTATGTTTCGGTTGGTCATTATACAGATAACTATTTCCCTGAGCATAATGTAAGGTTTATTGCTGTTAATGATATGGTTGACAGTGATGAGGGTGAAAACGAAATCGCACCTTTCAAGAATGTTATGAATGAAATGTATGCGAGGGATATCAGCCGTAAAGTCAGAAGTGCTCACCGTATTCGTGGTAATATGGGAGAGCCACTTTCACAGCCACCATACGGGTATATGAAAAATCCTGAAAACAAGAAGAAGTGGATAATTGATGCCGAAGCTGCTGAAGTTGTAAGAGACATCTACAGAATGTGTCTTGAGGGTATGGGTAATGAAGCTATTGCAAGAGAATTGCAAAACAGACAAATTCTTATCCCTATGGCTTATTGGCAAAGTAAAGGCTTGAACCGTGGTGGTAAGAAAACTCAACCGAATCCGTATAAGTGGTGTAAAACTACTGTTCAGAAGATTCTCTGTCAACAGGAATACTGCGGCGATGTTATCAACTTCAAGACCTATTCTAAAAACTTCAAGAATAAAACCCGTATAGATAATCCCGTGGAGAATTGGAAAATTTTCAAGGATGTTCACGAGCCTATCATTGACCGTGATACTTGGGAAACGGTACAAAAGCTCACAGCAAGAACAAAACGCAGAGCACCGAAGAAAGAGAATGCAAGAAAGCATATATTCAGCGGTCTCATCCGTTGTGCTGATTGTGGTAGTAATATGAGTTATCATACCAATACTGTCAACAAGGATATTCACTATTTCAGTTGCAGTAATTATGTAAAGGATACCCGTGGTACTTGTCAGGCTCGACACTATATTCGTGCAGATGCTCTTGAACAGATAGTCATCTTTGAACTTAAACGTCTTGCGATAATGCTACAACAAGATGAAGAGCTTCTTGTAGATATTCTTGAAAAGAAAACTAACAAGGATTTCTATGACGAGAAGAAGCATCTTGAGGAGCAGTTGCAGAAAGCAATAGTCCGTCAACAGTCAGTTGCTTCTCTATACGAGAAGCTGTATGAGGATAATGCAACAGGCAAGGTTACGGATGAATGGTTTTCCCACATGTCCCATAAATATGAGGTTGAACGAGCAGAGTTGAAAATTAAGATATTTAACCTGAGAGAAAAGGTTGCAAATATGCAGACAGTTCAGCACAGTAAGGATATGTTTATCGGTGCAGTAAGAAAGTTCTTGGATATGGATACAATTACAGCACCACTCATTCACGAGCTCATAGACCACATTGATGTTTATGAGGCAGAGGGCAAGGGTAAAAACAAGACACAGAGAGTAGTGATTCACTACAACTTTGTAGGCTATCTTGAAATACCTGAAAATGATGAGCCTTGCTTCACGACAGATACCCGTCAGGGAGTGGTAATAGGTTATATTGCAAAACCTACAGAAAAGTCAGCATAACAAAAAGTCGCACTCCGAAAGGAATGCGACGATACATAAAAATTATATCAAACTATATACAAAACTCTATTTTAAGCAAAAAATTGAGCATTCACAGGTCAAATCCCTTATGAATACTCAATATGGTGCGAGAGACGGGACTTGACGGCTGTCGCTTCGCTTTGCCGTCAACGGCAACAATTGTGTTTGGCTTCGCCGAGGAGGGTTCAAGTCTCTGTTTCTTCTGAAATTTAAATTGCAAAAAAAAAGACTGAGCTATTGCTCAGTCTTGGTGCGAGAGACGGGACTTGAACCCGTACGGGATTACCACACGCCCCTCAAACGTGCGCGTCTGCCGATTCCGCCACTCTCGCATTCCGTTTGGAACAGTGACAATTATAGCAGAACACTTTTGTATTGTCAAGCCTTTTTTAAAAAAAATTATAAAAAATTTTATTATTTTTATTGTAATAAAAATAATAATGATTCACTGTTATTACACACTTTGCAAAAAACATTTCCGTTAGGGTGACGGAAATAATCCGAACCAGCCTAAAAACGGCTATTTTTAAGTCTTTTCGGCATTTCGGATTTGAAAGGCGATAGTATTTTAACGAAGTATTGACGGAAATCAGCCTGTAAAAAACGGGTTCGTTTTATTCCCGTCACCCTAATGTGAAATTAAAAATATATCTTTCGTTTCCGCTTGTATATTACTGAAATTTATTGTATAATAAATTGAAAAGAAAGGAGCATACATATGAAAAAATTTATTTCGCTGTTACTTATCCTTATAATGGTATTCACTCCCGTGACTGCATTTGCAACCATACCCGAGTACGACGCATCATGGGCAAAGATGGGTGATATAAACCTTGACAAAAGAATCACTGCAATGGATGCAAGACTTGTGCTGAGATATTCAGCAAAGCTTGACTCGGGAGAAATGGACCTTTACCGTTCTGATGCTGACGGAAACGGCAGACTGACCGCAGCTGACGCAAGAGAAATACTTCGTGTGGCAGCAGGACTGAGCCAATTCACATACGGCTTTGACGGAAACCGTGTTCCCTGCGTTATAAACACGCTTAAAAGCGGCAGATACTATCTTGAGGCAAGCTATGACGAAACTGGCACAGGCAAGGGCAAAAAAACTCAGATTCTGCTTGCAAAAGACGGTGACAACATATATTTTATCAACAAATCTGATGATGTGATTGCACCAGATCCGGCAGAAGATTCCAAAATGCCTGCCATAAAGGGTGTAGGTATGCTTCTCATAGGTGAGCAGATGTATGCTGTTATGCTCAGCGAGGATGCAGATTTTGCAATACCCATTACCGACGCTCTTATTGACGCAATGGGCAAAGACGGTGATTTTTTGGGTGATGACCTGATGATTGATGCTGAAATGCTCAAGAAAACATCAGACCTCATTTCTGAGTTTATCGCTGATGACATCGGCTCTCCCTCAAAGGTTACGAGCAATGATGAGGAATGCTTCTGCTACTCATATGTGAAAAACGGAAAACAGTATCAAGT
>JAZPZK010000070.1:0-3214 GCA_045544675.1 Acutalibacteraceae bacterium | reverse complement strand
GCTCGGAAAAAATGCGCAGAATGAACAAACCGAGCCAAAATAAAGCGAAAAGCTTTATTTTGGGTTACCCGACGGCGTACAAAGGTACTCCGAGGGCGAGATTTGTTTATAGCATAAAACACAAAAACAGTGTTTTTGTATGTTCTTCATCATTTTTTATATTTTAAAGGGTTCTTTCGGTCAGCTCATAACCGAAGAAACCCTTTATTTATCTTGTTTTATGCGGTCTGCACTTTTTTTACAGCCCCTTTGTTGCTTTTTACTGATTTGGTTTATCCTCTGCCGCCTCAGACAGACCTGCCGCCTCGGAAACGGGCAGAGAAAAGACTATACCCTGAGCCTTCTGCTGCATACCCATCTGCTTGTAAAGTGCATGAAGCACCTTGTCACGGATGTCCTTTTCAACCACAAGCATCAGAATTTCCTTTTCAGCGTGAATTGTTATGCCGAAAAAGGCGGCCTCCTTCTGGCTTGCAACACCGCGTCCGTTTATAATTGTGCCGCCGCGTGCGCCGTTGTCACGTGCTACCGCCATGGCATCCTCAGCGTAGCCTGCATTGACTATTGCAAAAATTACCTCATGATTATCTGTAGTCATATTTATTCCTCCCTGCCTTGCTTATTGTTACTAAGGAACTGATACATATTAACGCCGATAACGCTTGATAACGGCACTGCAAAGGCAATACCCTTGCCGTTACGGATTGTTTCGAATTTTTCTTCCAGACACCTGATAATTTCAGGCACCCTGTCCTCTCTTGCAACGCTCAGAATTACAGCCTTATGAAGGTTCAGACCGAACATCTCAACAAGCTCAGAGCTTGCAGTACCCTTGCCGCCTGTCACCGCCTGAAAGTTAATTTCATACTGGCTGAGTATATCAAGATAGAATTCCGCTTTGCTGCGGTCAACAACCGTTATTATCAGCTTTAGCTTTTTGATAGCTGATTCATTAATTGTGTTTGCCATAATCTGCCTCCTTACATGAAATTGATGATCCGGTCATCGTCTGCCTGAAGGATACGCTTCATTGCACTTCTTTCCTTGAGCTTATTGGAAATAATAGCCTTGAAGCCAAGAAGCTGAATGGTGATAAGAGGTGCCATAGCGACCAATGCAACCACACCGAAGCCGTCTCTGAGAACGGCATTTTCGCCCTGAAGTGCGGCACAGATGCCGATAGCAAAGGGCAGGATAAAGCCGGATGTCATCGGACCGCTTGCAACACCGCCGGAGTCGAAGGCGATAGCGGTATAAACCGGCGGAACAAAGAGTGAAAGCGCCAGGGAAATAAAGTAGCCGGGAATTATATAATAAACGAGAGAAAAATCAAAAATAATTCGTATCATACTAAGGGCAATTGCTATACCGACACCGGTACAAAGACCGAGCATCATGGATTTTTTGCTTACATAGCCGCCGGTTACGTCTTCAACCTGAGCGTTCAGCACGTGAATTGCAGGCTCAGCCATAACTACGAGGATACCCATAACAAGCCCGAAAACAACAATCAATGCGGGATGAAGTGACGAAAGCTCCTGACCTAATTTGTAGCCGATGGGCATATAGCCTACGTTGACAGCTGTCAGGAAGATAACCAGCCCGATGTAGGTGAAAATAACTCCGACACCGATTCTTATAAGCTGTCTTTTCTTAAGCCTGAGGAAAAGCATCTGACAAAGCAGGAAAAACGCAACAATCAGACCGAGAGCTATACCGACCTCTTTTGCTGTATGTGAGGCATTTTCCAGATAAGCACCAAGAACGTTCTGCTCAACGGCTCCGTAATTCACCGTATAGCTGAGATCGTTTTTGGCGAAAATTCCGAGTATAAGCACCGCAAGAACAGGTCCTACGGAGCAAAGGGAAACAAGACCGAAGCTGTTTTCCTGGCTGCGGCGGTCGCCCAATACGTTGGAGATACCGACACCGAGAGCCATAATAAAGGGGACGGTGATAGGGCCTGTGGTAACACCGCCTGAATCGAATGCCATAGGCAGAAGGTCAAGATTGCCGTTTACTGCAAGTATCAGCGCAAGAGAAAACAGAAGCATATAGAAAAGCATCAGAATCTTGCCAAGACGGCGCTTGAAAATGATTCTGAGAATAGCAACAACAAGAAATGTGCCTACGCCTGCACCTACGGTATATATAAGAAGCTTGCCGTTCATAATTGAGCTTACCTGATTAGCCAGCACCTGCAAATCTGGCTCTGCAACTGTAATAAGCATACCGAGAACAAAGCTTACTGCCAGCAGCAGGGTTATTGATTTCTGCTTTGAAAGACCTGAGCCCACGTGAGTTCCCATAGGGGTCATAGCAATGTCTGCCCCGAGGTTGAAAAGGCCTATACCGATAACAAGCAGCACCGCACCTGCCGTAAAGCTTATAATCTCCGTGCTGTTAAAGGAAAAGCCCGGGAGCAATGCCATAAGATATACGAGTAAGGTTATGGGTAAAGCGGATACAAGCGATTCACGGATTTTTGCCTTAAGCTCTTTCAAATTCTTCACCTGCCTGTGTGTTACATAATGTGCGATAAAGCGGTTTTATCTGACTACGGTAATTATACCATAAAACGATAACATAAACAAGGCTTCGGACACTTTGTTCAAAATGAGTTCGCATAAATAAAAAGCACTTCCGGAGAAGCGCTTTTTCTGTATTGATTAATAACAAAGTGCTCGGCGTTTTAACCGTCTTTTAATTCCTTGACCGTTCTTATTTTATTAACCGGAGTTTCAACATAACGAAGCAAATCATCAAGTTTATCCGTTACATAATATAGTTCTTTACAATTATCACGAATAAAGTTTTTCTTCATAGCTTGTTCTATTGCATAATTTATATCATCGTAATATCCCATTATATTATAAAGAGCAATCGGTTTATTGTGTCGGCATAATTGTTTCAGCGTTAGGATTTCAAAGAACTCCTCATATGTTCCGATGCCACCCGGAACTATAATAAATGCATCTGCATTATCCTCCATTAACTGCTTACGCTGACGCATTGTATCAGGTTGTATAAGCTCGTCGCAAAAATCACATATAGCCTCAACTTTTTCTTCATTGAAGAATTTAGGAATAACACCTAAAATGTAACCTCCGCCGGATTTAACACCTCTTGCTGCGGCACCCATCAGACCGTTACCGCCGCCGCCAAACACAAGTGAATGTCCACGGTTTGCCATTTCTTGTCCCATTTTTTCAAC
>JAZPZK010000069.1:0-64673 GCA_045544675.1 Acutalibacteraceae bacterium | reverse complement strand
TACAGTGAAGCAGAGGGCTGGACGCCTATTGTTTACAGCGAAGAGGGCTATGAGTCTGAGTACGCTTACTTGTATTATTTCTTTACCCGTTACAGTGAAGGGGATAAGGTAACTCTCAGCTTTTCGTCGCCTGTGATTTATGCTGAATTATTCACCATAGATGGTGTGTATGCTGAATGTGAAATCGACGGAACCACGGCAACTGCCGTTATACCCGAAAACGGTGTTTACGGTATTTGCGCGGGGACGGAAAATACTGCCCCGACGGTAAAGGTGTATACAGGTGATGCGCAATATGCCGCTATAACTGGAGAAGCTGCCGCTACGCTGAAAAAATACTCCTACGGTAATTATTATTTTTGCCAAGCAAGAGCAAATGACGGTACGGTGCATGAAAGCCGACTTGCCGATTTCACATACAAAATAACACATCAGCCCACGGATAGAGAGCAGTATGTTTCTCTCAACAGCAGTGATGGAGCCTCTTATCAGTGGTATTTCGAAAAAGACGGCATAGTGTCGGTTACAGATGAAAATTCATATCCGTTCACGATTATGGGTGCACCGGAAGAAATAGGCGGAACCTACGACGGTGAAAACGGTTGGACACCCGATGAATACGGCTACTATTTTGTAGTAAAGCTCAATGAGGGTGATATTCTTAATCTTGAATTTTCACAAACTCCCACAGAGGCTATTTATCTTTACAGCTCTGTGGAGGGTACTGTTGAAGATGAAGCTGATATTACTGCAGCCGGGAGCATTATAGCAGAGGCTGACGGATATTACGGTATATGTGCATTTGACGGTGGTAATCTCAGGGCGACTTTCAACGGAACTGAGTTTGATGCTGTCAGCGGACAGACCGAAGCAACTCTCAACGCCGATAAGCTTGGCAGATACCGTTGCGAGGTAACCTTCAAGGACGGCAAAAAAGAAAAGTCTGAAACTGTAGATGTGCTTCATCTTCATACAGGCGGTACTGCCACCTGCAACAAAAAGGCAGAATGTACAATTTGCGGAATGGAATACGGCAGCTTTGCCGCCTGCAATTACGAAGAGGTTGTAACCAAGGCAACAACCTCAAAGAACGGCAAAATCGAAACAAAATGCTCCGCCTGCGGTGATGTATCAAGCACAAAGACAATCGCAAAGATTGATTCTGTAACCCTCTCCGCAACCGACTACATTTATGACGGCAAGAATAAGACTCCCAAGGTAACCGTCAAGGATGCAAACGGCAAAACACTCGTCAAGAATACAGACTATAAGCTTACTGTTGCTTCAAAGAGAAGCGGTATCGGCAGATATACCGTTAAGGTGACCTTCATCGGTAATTATTCAGGCTCAAAGAACGTTTACTTCTACATTAAAACGGGTAAGCCCGCAACAGTCAAGTCTGCTTCGCAGACAACTTCATCAGTTAAGCTCAGTTGGTCAGCAGTACCCGGTGCGGCAGGCTACAAGGTTTACCGCTACAGCCCCTCAAAGAAGGCTTACGTTGAGGCAGGCACAACAGAAGGAACATCACTTACAGTAAAGAAGCTCTATGCAGGCACAAAGTATACCTTCAGAGTAGTAGCCTACGGTAAGACAAGCGGCGGTAAGGTTTACAACAGCGAATCCTATGCACTTCTCAGGACCGCAACAAAAACAAAGACACCCGAACTTACAAAGGTAACGGCATCGGCCTCCACAAAGGGTAAGGCCTATGTGTATCATACGGATGTTAAGGGTGAAACAGGTTACACAGTTTACTATTCAACAAGCAAAACAACAGGCTTCAAGAAGTACGCTAACTTCAAGGCAGATACAACACGCTGTGATATCACAGGCCTTACAAGCGGCAAGACCTACTACTTCAAGGTAAGAACATACATCACCACAAACAGCGGTTATGTATATTCCGCATGGAGTGCAGTAAAGAGCGTAAAGGTTAAATAAAGCTTATATAAAATAAAAAGGCAGAGGAGAAATCCTCTGCCTTTTTATTTATCAAAAAATGTAAGACATCGACTATTGATTATCTCTGTATTTTTCCGCCTGAAGATTAAACATATAAGCATAGGTGCCGCCCTTTGCCATAAGCTCACTGTGAGAGCCGCTTTCAATGATTTCTCCCTTTTCCATAACGTAAATTCTGTCGGCGTTGACCGTTGTGGAAAGACGGTGGGAAATGAAGATAACTGTTTTATGTTCCGCCGCACTGAGCATTGCCTGATTGAGATTATACTCGGCAACCGGGTCAAGGTTTGCACTCGGCTCATCAAGGATTACATAAGGACAATCAGTGCTTAAAATTTAAGCCGTTACATAGTTTCAGTGCAAACTGTGCGAGAGGATGAAATGTCCTCCCGCTATTTGTGCTGTCTATGTGACGGCTTTTTTGTTTGCAAAAAATTTTTCTGAAAATCAGGAACAATTATGTGATGCTTATTCCCATTGCTTTAAGGGGATATATAAAAACTGCCTCCACAAATGTGAGGGCAATAAAAATATTCAGTTCGACAACCTAAAAGTTATATAAATCCTCTTAGCTTTGCTTCTTCAACCAACTTTGGTTGAATTAAAGGATATGTCCAATTTTCCACTAATGTATCTGTAATAAAGACTTTTTCCATTTCACTATGTAATTCATTCTCAAAAGTTTTAATATCTGCAAAAAACAACATACCATAGGTTTCTTCACCTGTTTCATTCACCTTGTTTTTGCCTGTGACAGAATAAACACAAATGGGAGAAATATTGAAATCTAAGGCACCTGTTTCTTCTTTTAACTCTCTTTTTGCAGTTTCTAAAATATTTTCATTTTCCTCTCTATGACCTCCAGGGACTTCATAAGTATTTCTTTCTTTATGCTTACAAAATACCCATTTACCATTTGTTTTCGAAATAATAACTGCAAACTTCAAAAGTTCATCTGCTACTTGTTTATAAAATTTAACTTCCAACATTTTTTTACATCTCCATAAACTCTTGTTTGTTAAAATGATTATACCACAACTCAGCCACAAGTTTCAACATAACCTTGTTATTTAATAACTGCCCCCACAAAAGCATCTTGGTATAAAGGATACTACAGCCACCCTTACATAGCGAAGCTCGTCTGCGGTATACACCGCAACTAAAGTTTGTCGCTCCCTTGATAAGCGAGAAACTTTAGTTTATGAGCCTCGCAGAAGATTCCCCCACAGTGTGGGGGAAAAGTCAGCGAAGCTGACAAAGGGGGACGTGTCCCGTGAGGCCCCCACTGGCATCTTTGCACGGTGAAGGCGTGAAAGTGTCATAGTGGGTTACGCACTTTCAACGAAAGTCAGCGGAACAAATAAAGCAGTAATGCAGAAAGGAGGTTAAAACCTATGTCAAAGAAGAATTACAGTGTAGCAAGAGTGGTTACTCATACACAAAGCACAAGAGCCAATTATTAAAAACAGAAATGAAAGGAATAGATAAATGAATAATAAAATATTTGACAGCATTATTATTTCAAAGTGTCCGCCAAAGGATGCAAGCATCACATTGGGTTAATACTGAAATTTATATACCAGCCGAAAAGAGAAAATATATTCTTTAATTAAGTTAGTAGTAACTTTAAGTATATAAGGCGGTTTGGTTTAAAGCGAAAAGCTGATGAAACATCGCATTTCTTCTTCGGCTCGTTAAATATTTTTAAAATTCAGGAACATTTTTGGAGTGCTTATTACCATTACTATTAGGGGCGGTTTTGATATACATAAAAACTATTAAAATATTTACAAAACTCTATTTTAAGCAAAAAAATTGAGTATTCACAGGTCAAATTCCTTATGAATACTCAATATGGTGCGAGAGACGGGACTTGAACCCGTACGAGCTGCCCCACACGCCCCTCAAACGTGCGCGTCTGCCGATTCCGCCACTCTCGCATATTACCTTCACTGTCTCGGGTGCTTGTATACTATACCACCGAAGAAAGGAAATGTCAATACTTTTTTCGGTGGTTTTTGATAATTTTTTTAATTTATTTCGTCAATGCATCTGTAAGAGTGGTGTCCTCAAGGAAAGTGTTGAGATTATAAAGAAACAGAATATGTGTAAAGTTGTATTCACTCATAACAGACTCAATGCTATCTGTCATATATCTCGGATCAACTATAACGATTTCAGAAAAATGCGGTGTAAACATCGGTATCATACAATTGGCATAGGAATCCTTTATTATAAGGAGCTTATCTGTATTCTGTGCCGTAGTTTTAATGCTTATCTTACCGAAGTTACCTGAAAGAAAAACCTCATATTTGTTTTTTTGTTCAAGCTTTTCCCCGTCAAAAAGGCTAGCTGTTTTTCTTTTCTCTGCTTCGTAATTCACCACATAACTGCCTTCTGAGTTTTCAGGTATGCATATACTGATTTTATCTTCAGAGTCATGCATACCGGATGTGGAGGCAAGTGTTCCTTCAAAGTTGTCGGTGACAGAATAAAATTCGTATTTTACCTCTTTGTCCAGCTTCCATTTCTTACCTATTTCGCTAAATACCCCGAATGCAGCTTCTGTTGTCCAATGGTGGTCTGTTTTATAGTATAAAAGAGTATTTTCATCTTTCAGAAAGTTAAGTGTCGGCACGCTGTCAAGAGCAAAAAGATTTTTACCTTCAAGGCTCGAATATATCTTTTGAATCTGATTCTGCTGATCGGGTAAATCAACACCGTAAGGAAGAAGCTCTTCATACATAAAGGTGCTGTTAGGTATTATAGCAATAATCTGCTTCGCTTTTTTATTGTTTTTTGAAAACTCGCTTATAAGAGCGGTTTTTTCACTGACGAGACTTTCGTCGAAAACAGTCTGAAAGTCGAAAAGAAAGCCGTTTTTGCCGATGTAAACACCGTTTTCTTCTCGTTTGCCCATTATACGGTCAAATGCAGTTTTTAGTGAGATTGCACTGTCTCTTAGAGGAAACTGATCTGCAAGATAATCTTCAAGTTCTGTCATGAATGTTCCGTCGGTAAGCGAAGAGAAGCTCAGAACAGGCGGTTTTGCAAGAACTCTGTTTTCTGCTTCTGAAAATTCACGGTCAGGGCATACTACTCCCATAATTCCAAGACCTGCAGTAAGGACGGTGAACAGAATTATAACCGTTATGCATATAAAGGCGCGCCGATTCTTTGTATTTTTACAATCAGCAGCAAATTCTTTTTCTTTTTCCATAAGTTTCATCCTTTAAAATCTGAAATATAAAAACGGGTTGTAGGTTTCGCTGAGAAGAAATGCAATCGAAAGAACAAATACAACAAAGTAAAATATTGCTTTTAAAACCGTTATACGTTCCTTTTTCTTAATAGCAATATCATCAAAGAATCCGAAGGAGCACAGTGACATTACAAAAATCGGAAATCCGTATGACTTAAGAAGATAAAGTGCATTGCTGTCAATTACATGATTACTGTAAACACCAAACATCGAGCCGAGATAAGTGAACGCATCTGCAATGTTCTCGTTTGAGAAGAATACCCAGCCAACCATAACAATTATCATTGTGATTATATGCTTTACAGCCACCGGAATCTTTTTAAGCACATTTTTAAATAAATATTTTTCTGCAATAAGTAACACTCCGTAAAGACCGCCCCAGGCAATAAAATTCCAGGATGCTCCGTGCCACATACCTGTAAGCGACCATACAACAAGAATATTGAATATAGTTCTGGCTGTACCTTTACGGTTGCCTCCGAGGGGGATATAGACATAATCTCTGAACCAGGAGCTCAGGCTGATATGCCATCTTCTCCAAAAATCGGTTATACTGGTGGCTCTGTATGGGAAATTAAAGTTTCTTACAAATTCAAAGCCCATCATTTTGCCAAGGCCGACTGCCATATCTGAATATCCGCTGAAATCAAAATATATCTGCAGACTGTAGCATATAATGCCTATCCAGGCAGTTGCCATCGACTGCTCTGAAAGCTCAAGGGTAAGAATATCTGTGTAAACCTTACCGATAGTATTAGCAAAAAGAACCTTTTTGCCAAGACCTTTGATGAAATAAAAAACGCCGTCACAGAAAAGTTCGTATGTTACCTTGCGGTCTGAAAGTTGCTTTTCAATATCCGAATACTGAACAATAGGTCCTGCTATAAGCTGAGGAAACATTGTGATATATGCGGCAAAGGGTATAAATTTTTTCTGAGCTTTAACCTTACCTTTATATACATCAATCACATAAGAAAGTATCTGAAAGGTGTAAAAAGAAATACCTACAGGCAGAGGAAGCTGTCTGTTCTCAACCGATAAGCCGAAAACGCTGTTGATATTATCAATGATGAAGCCTGAATACTTAAAATACCCGAGAACAAAAAGATTGAAAACAACAGCAACAATAAACAGCACACGAGCTGAACACATCCTGTCTTCAGCCTTGCAGCGGTGAATGTCTATGCCTATCACATAGTTAAAGAAAATGCTGATAAGCATAAGCAAAACATACACAGGCTCACCCCAGGCATAAAAGACGAGGCTTGTGAGTAACAGTATTAAATTTTTCTTTGTAAGCTCTCTTTTCTTGTTTTTAAGACTGACCGGTATAAAATATAACGCCAGCGTAATCGGAAAAAACGCAAAAAGAAAAACTGAACTGCTGAAAACCATATTATTTACCTCGGATTAAAGATTATCCCTGAATTCAGAAAGAACTGCATCGGAATCCTCTCCGACAGCGTAAAGAAGATAACCTTTTTCATGTATAAGAACACCTGAATCCAGTAGTGCACTCTGTTCAGGTGCATAATCCCTGAAAAGAGTCTGTTTCTCTTCAAGAACAGATGAAATTGATTTTTCCAGGGACTGTAAAACCTTTTTGTCAGCCTTTACAATAAGATATTCTCTTACGTCCATAACTGAATCTGAACTGAAATAACAAAAATAATCGAGTTCTTCAGGGTTAACCGAAAACTGTTTTTTCAGAAAAATTCCGTTACGTTCAGAAAGACCTTCTGTGTCAGTAACGCTGATTATGCTTGCAGAAAGCTCCTCGGGATCTGCTGTACTGATTTTTTCATCACCCGATACAAAGATTATGAAGGCAATAAGAAAAAGTATGCCAACTGTTTCACTTAATCTTAAAAGCAGTTTATCCATCAGATAATCTCCTTTTCTTTAACGATGTGTCTCAGCCATCCGTTTTCATAAAAATGTCGGTTGAGATGAATTCCGTCATAGGCGTAGCAATCACCGTATTCAGCTGAAACAAAGCTGTTATCAAGATATTCAACCTTAGTTTTTTTGCACATTTCTTCCAGAGCATTGTTGTATTCGCCGATGCGTCTGAAGCGCTTTGCGGCAGCCTTATCTGTATCAACCGGGAATATGCTGCTTACAATTATTCTGCACTCGGGAAGAGCCTGTTTGAGTTCATTTATCAGCTTTTCATAGAAGCTGATAAACCTTGCAGGCTGAGTAGGTGAATTGTCTATTAGATTAAGCCCGTAATGAAGAATCAGTATCTTCGGCCGCATATTTATTATTGCGGATAAATTATCTGAAAGATGGTAAAGGCTTGCACTTACCTGAGTAATGAGGTTGTTGCTGTTGAGAATATCGTATGCCTCCAGACCGTTCATCAGCGAGTCTCCGGCAATGCACACATTTTTGAAAATGTTACGGTAAGTGAGTTCACCCTTATCAATTGAGTCCAGTATATCCTCAATTCTGTCCTCCTCTAAAGTTTCAGACAGTTTTTTTTCAGCTTCTTCTATATTCTTTTCTGCATCAACTATATCGCACTCTGAAAGCTTTGTGAGAATATCCGTCGGTGTAAGTCTGCCCGCACTGTCTTCGGAAGCCTCAGTAAGCGCATTCACAAGATTAACTGTGGGATATATAAATATTGTAAGAATAATGAGAAGACTTATAATTTTCTTTTTCAATTCGTTCACCTTTTAATAAATTTACTGATATGCACATACTATTTTAGTTTACAACGTTTTTCGCTTTAAATCAATATTTTTTGACGG
The DNA here is from genome assembly GCA_045544675.1 of Acutalibacteraceae bacterium. Lineage (GTDB taxonomy): Bacteria > Bacillota > Clostridia > Oscillospirales > Acutalibacteraceae > UBA6857. The sequence continues at coordinate 56,687 of JAZPZK010000069.1, read as the reverse complement.
AATTCGACAATATATTTTTCCTTTAGCTGTGTTTACATTCAAGCTTGTTGATCTGCAGCTTCGACACAGGGATTTTATATTGACAACAGTAAAAAAACGGATTATAATTATTAAAAAATTATAAAAAATTTTAACAAAGGAGAAGGAATATGAAAAAAATCGTTGTAGGCGGTGCAGGTCACGGCGGACTTGCAGCGGCTATATGTCTTGCAAGAAAGGGCTATGATGTAACTGTTGTTGAAAGCAAGAAGCCGGAGGATATGGGTTATGACTGGCACGATACAATGCCCGGTGACACCTTCGATTATGTTGGTATCGATTATCCCTCAGAATATGAGCCTTCAAACCGTATGGCTTATGTTGCACCCGACGGAAGGACAAAGGTTATTATGCCTGATGCCTGCCGTATTGATGTTGATAGAAAGATTCTTATCAACCATCTTATCGATATTGCCGAAAAATCCGGTGTTAAGGTTGTTTTCGGTCAGAAAATCATTGCTCCCCTTATTGCAGGTGCATGGGTTACAGGTTTTACTGCAACCGACGGAGAAAATACAGTTACCTATAATGCGGATCTTGTTATTGATGCCTGCGGTATGAATTCACCTCTCAGAAGTCAGCTGCCCGAGCATTTCGGCATTGACAGAGAGTTTGATAAGCGCAGTATTTTTGATGTTTACAGAATTTATTTCGAAAACAAAACCGGTGAGCTTACAGATCCTCAGTATATTGTTACATTTTTTAATCTTGACAAGCCCGGAATTGACTGGATGAACACCAATAAGGAATTTGTTGATATCATCGTCGGCAAGTTCGAATACAGCGGTGAGCTTACAGAAGAAGAAATTGATGCGGCTATTGCTAAATACAAGAACGATTTTCCTTATATAGGAGACAAGGTGCTGCGCGGCGGCACAGGCGTTGAAAAAATCCCCATCAGCAGAATGCTTCCTCTTATTGTTGCTAACGGTTATGCAGCCGTAGGTGACAGCGCAGGTATGACCGTGCCTCTTACCGGCAGCGGTATTGCTCTTAGTATGAAGGCAGGTAAAATTCTTGCCGATACAGTAGAAGCTGCAGCAGAGAATGATCTTACCATCCGTGTTCTCTGGCCTTATCAGTATAAGTACTATCAGGATTTCGGTAAGGATTATATTCTTCTTGATCTTTTCAAAAATTTCTTTACATACATTGACAGCAATACCATCAACTATGTTATGGAAAAAGAAATTCTTACCGCTGAGAAGATGGCCGTTGCAGACGGATTCCCTCTCACCATTGAGCCTGAATATCTTATGCATGTTGCTGCTGTGGCTCCGCCTCTTGCACCCATACTTCCTGATATGCTCAAATGCTTCAAGAATCTTCCTCTTATGCCTGTTGCTAACAAGACAATGCCTGAGGAATACGATCCTCAGAAGGTACATAACTGGATTAAGCTTTACAGATCTCTCTGATGCTAAGAACCGGACATCTTTGTCCGGTTCTTTTCGTTCTTCGGTTTTACTTGACTAAACAAGTTAAAAATGGTATTATATAAAAATAAATAACGAAAGGAGCTGATAGAGTGACCGCAGGAGATTTCAAGGCCCTTGAACCTTTTTTTGAAAAATGGTATATAGAAGAAAAAGTTGCAGAAGGTAATAATTCTATAGTTTATAAAGCATTCTGCGTTGAAGACGGCGAAAAGATTAACAGAGCTGTCAGAGTTATAAAATTTCCCGCAAGCAATGAGGAAATCAGCCGAGCTCTTGATTCAGAGCGTTTTTCCACAGTTTCGGAATATCTTGAATATGCTGAAAAAACAGTATGTGAAAATATCAGTAAGATGTACAGCTTCAGAGACAATAAAAATATTGTCCGCTTTGAGGATTACACTATAGTCAGAGAGGCATCGTGCTTTTATGTAATTTTACTCACAGAATATCTTACACCCTTGAGTGACTACATCAAACAAAAACGCATCAGACATAAGGATGTTGTCAAGCTTGGCTGGGATATATGCAGTGCGCTTGAAGCATTCAGACTTGCCGGAATTACTCACCGTAACATAAAGCCTGAAAACATCTATATTGACGAAAAATCAAACTTCAAGCTCGGCGAATTCGGAATAGACGGTGAATACCGCATAAAAAAAGGACTCAGCTCCTACACAGCCCCTGAAGCCGGTACGGAAAAGGAGATAATCTCAGCAGATATCTATTCTCTCGGTATCGTTCTTTACAGACTGCTTAATAACAACAGAGCGCCTTTTCTTCCTGCTTATCCTGCACCCGTTTCAATTGAGGACAGAGAAAAAGCAAACTTCAGAAGACTTCGCGGCGATATGCTGCCTGCTCCTGCCAATGCAGACAGCCGACTTTCGCACATCATCTTTAACGCTACTGCTTTTAAAGCAGAGGACAGATACGATTCTCCCTCTGAAATGAAGCTTGCCCTTGAAGAATATGTGAAAACCGTGCTTACTTCTGCACCTGTTACTACTATTCAACCGAATGTGACAGCTGAGCCTGAAGAATCGGTAAACACCCGTTTTGTACCGTCTCATACTGCAAATAAAGCCAGAAGAACGGACGGGGCTGACAGCGTAACTGTAAGAGATAAGGCTGCTTTTGCCGAGGCTTTCAGAGATGACGATATACCTGAAGAGAAAAGCTATAAAAAATGGTATCTGCTTATAGCCGGCCTTGCTGTTATTCTTATTGCTCTGGTGGTTGTTTTCATCGGTGTTCTCGGCGGCGGTGATGACGACGATATAGTATTTTCACCTGATTATTCGGATACAACCATTTCTTCAGATTACTCAGAAGAAACCACCGAGGAGGAAACTACTGAGCAGGAAACAACTGAGGAAGAGACCACCGAGGAGGAAACTACTGAGGAGGAGACCACAGAAGAAGAAACTACCGAGGCAGAAACCACCGAAGAGGAAACAACTGAAAGCGAAACTACCGAGCAGGAAACAACCGGTGATGAAACTACTCAGACTACAACCGAACCTTCACAGGCAACTCCCGGTACGGCTGACAGTAATGGCCGGGTGTATTATGATCTTACCGATTACTATGTAATATATACACCTCAGACGCCTACTGATACAGAGATAATTATTGAGCTCAATAATTTACCCGACAGTAATCCTATGCCGGGTAATACTGTATATCTCTGTACAATGTTAGGCTCAACCATACTAGACCGATCTGAGCTTGATGTTTCCATTGTTCCGGGTGATCAGGAAAGTTATCTGTGTTATCTCACAGTAACTGATGAATACTTCTACTACAGCCCCGAAGAGTATGATTATTATGTTCTCTTCAGCGCCGGTGCGATTGAAACTCAGTCTTCAGTTAACACTGAATTCAAGGTTGATTTTTAAAATTTATCTCCCTGCAGAGTCAGGGAGATTTTTTTGAAAAAATATAAAAAATCTTTAAAAAAAGTATTGACATTTCCTTTCTTCGGTGGTATAGTATACAAGCACTCGAGAGAGTGAAGTTAATATGCGAGAGTGGCGGAATCGGCAGACGCGCACGTTTGAGGGGCGTGTGGGGCAGCTCGTACGGGTTCAAGTCCCGTCTCTCGCACCAAAGCTCAGTAGTCGGAAGACTGCTGAGTTGTTTTTTTATTATTTTTCAAAACGGGATAAAGGGACTTGAACCCTAAGAGGGTGAGAAGCGTAAGAAAACAGTCCTGTGGACTGTTTTTAGCTTCGAAGTCCGAAGCCGGGTACCGAATGCAAAGCATTGGGTCGGCAAGGATGCAGGATTTGCGAAGCAAAGACGTGTCCCGTCTCTCGCACCAAAGCTCAAATCTTTAGGGGTTTGAGCTTTTACTTTTTCACTATTAACTATTCACTCTTCACTAAAAAACAAATCCCTTATGAACACCCGCACCAAAGCTCAGTAGTCGGAAGACTGCTGAGTTGTTTTTGTCAGAAATGCAATGCGAGACTTAAGTCTAAGTGGTTACTGTTTCTTCATCAATTGGTAGAAGAATTCAACAAATAAGAGAATTTATTTTCCGAAACAAGTTATTGAATTTTGTTCTTTTCTGCGATATTATGTAATCAGATCAGCGCTGATAAATACTTTTTGAGGTGAAAATAATGACAATTTATTTTAGTGAAAACTTAAAAAAGCTTCGTCTTAGCCGAAATCTTACACAAGAAAAGCTCGCTGATTTTCTTAATGTTTCTTTTCAGACCATCAGTAAATGGGAAAGGGGAGAAACCTATCCTGATATAACTGTTCTTCCTTCGTTAGCCCAGTTTTTCAAAGTAAGTGTTGACACTTTACTGGGTGTTGATAAAGCGGAAAATGAAGATGAATTAAAAAAGTTACTCGATGAATACGATAACCTTACTGATGAAACACTTATATCGAAGAATATAAAACCTTTGAAGGAAAAATATCCTGCTGATTTCCGGGTTCTGCTTAGATGGATGGGTTATCTAATTTTTTATGACGGTTGGGATAATCTTGAAAAGAATTCACCTGAAATTATATCTGTTTATAATCATATACAAAACAGCTGTACCAATGATGCCATTCGTATCTGTGCTAAAAGATATTACATATGGTTTATGAGCGGCCTGTCCTGTAAAGAAAATCCCAAGGTAACCTTTGATGATTACGAGCCTATTATAAGAGAAATGCCTCTTATGAGAGATGGCAGAGAAAATTATTGCTATTGTTACCGATTGCATAATCATCCAAAAGCTGATGAAATTATTATGGAAGCAATAGAGGAACAGCTGTTTCTGTTTTACTGTACGATTTCAGATTATTATTTAACAGACAAATTCAGTCTTGATTACCAAATAATTTCAACCGAAAAAACTAAAGAGTTTTTTGACAGTGTTTATGAAGACGGCAACTACGGTAAAATGTGGAGAACTGTTATAAGCCGTTGTCACGGAATGCTCGGCTATTTTTATTACAAGAAAGGTGAAAATGAAAAAGCGCTATACAATCTTAAAAAAGGTGCTGAGCTTGCGATAAAATTTGATAATCTTCCAAGAATCACAACTATGCATTCAACTCTTTTTGAAGGTAAAAAATTTGATAAGCACGAGCTCGGCAGTAACTTTATCGCAAAAAGCTGGTTTAAAGAGACGGTAGAAAACTATTCTCTTTCCGATGACTTCAAAAACACATCCGAGTTTAAAGAAATCATAGCTTTACTAACTTAATAAAATAAAAATCTAATAAAAACGACCACCTTTTACAGGTGGTCGTTGATGTTATTCTTACACTTTTTTGATTTTATTAAGCTGAGCGTTGAGGCCGAGAAGCTGTTCCTTTGTCATTTTAAGGCCGGTCATACCGAGAAGAGAGGTGAGTCTTATAACTGTAAAGCCTCCCATCATCTTCATCATACCTTCATTCATTTCAAAGCCCATAACATCTGTGCCTGCACCGATACCTGCCTGAGCCATCATACCCTTGAAAAGTGCAGCCCCCTCAGGTGTTCTGAGCACGTCGCTCATCTTATCGTTAAGTGACAGATAACCTTCAACCTCGGTTATGTCAAACCAGTTGAGTATTGCCCCTTTTTCCTTTAATCTGTAGCTTTCATTGAATGTATCAACCTTACGGATGAAGCTTTCGTCTGTGCAGCATCCTGCTTTTGCAGTAAGCACGGTTTCTCCTGCATTGGGTACATCAAAATAGAAGAAGTGCACGTCAGAAGTCTGCTTGCCGAGGCTTTTTCCGTTTGCAAAAAGCTCAACCTCGGGCTGATTTGAATATACAGTTATCTTAGTTACATCTTCAACTCTGTCAACGTATCTCTTTGCGCAGATGTGTACGAAGGGCTCGTCCGAAAGCCATGCTTTATATGCGTAGAAGGAATCCTTTTTATATTTTCTGTCGAAGGTAACAAGTCCCTTGTGGTTCTGTCCGTTTTCGCCGCCTTCGTTTCTTGCATCTGCGCCGAAGTCAAACATATTCCACACGTGAGTTGCCCACATATATTTTCTTGTGAAAAGCTGCTTGATAAGCTCTTCGTGGTAGTATGACTGATACTCTTCAGTATAGTCGCCCTGAGTGGGATTTGAAGTATGCCAGTCGAGAGCCTCGCATCCGTATTCGCTGCATCCGATTGGGATGTTGGGGAAGGTCTTGTGGAAATTGTCGAACCAGGGACCGTTCATTGAGGTTTCGCCACCGTACCATCCGAAATAGTGGTTGTATGAAACTGTATCGGGTATCTGCACGTATGGATCATTGATGTCGCACATTGAAACACAAGCCATGGTAGTAAGTCTTGTTTTGTCCATTTCGTGGCATAGATCATTAAGGATATTGTGGTTTTCGAGAAGGTCAGCATCGGTTCCGTTCATACTGATTTCGTTTGAAAGACCCCATACAACTATTGAAGGATGATTGTAGTTCTGAGTGATAAGCTCCTTCATCTGTGAAACGGTGTTAGCACGTCCGTTGGGAAGGTGCTTTGAAATATATGGAATTTCAGCCCAGATAACCATACCGCGCTCGTCACAAAGATCATAGAAATACTGATCGTGCTGATAGTGTGCAAGACGAATTGTTGTAGCACCCACTTCGCAGATAAGATCCATATCTTCTTCGTGATGCTCGGGGAGAAGTGCATTACCGAAGCCCCAGCGATCCTGATGACGTGACACACCGCGAAGGGGATATTCTTCACCGTTAAGAATAAAACCTCTCTCAGGGTCGATTTCGAAGCTTCTGATACCAAAACGAGCGCTGACATTGTCAAGAGTCTTGTCGCCGTCAATAAGCTTTGCTTCTGCGGTGTAAAGATAAGGATCCTTTCTGCCGTGCCAGAGATGAGGATTCTCAATGCAAAGGCTCACGGATGTGTCGCCTGTAGTCTCTGCAACGGTATTTCCGTCAGCATCCTTAACGGTATATGCTACCTTGTAACCATCCTTTGAGTTAGTAAGATAGGTTTCGATTTCAACCTTTCCGTCGGCTGAAGGTGTAACTCTGATGCCGGGACCTCCGTAATAATCAAGGTCAAAATGGCTTTCGTTTACGCAGATAAGATTAACATCTCTGTAAAGACCTCCATAGAAGGTGAAGTCAGCCATCTGAGGGTATACATAATCGTTTGCGCTGTTGTCAACTGTAATTGCAATCATGGTTGATATGCCGATTTCATCTGTGATGTCAACTCTCCATGTGCTGTAGCCACCGTCGTGGTGAGCGAGCTTTTTACCGTTTACATAAACATCTGCAGATGAATTTGCACCTCTGATTTCAAGATAGTATCTGTCTGCTTCAGGAATATCTTCTTTTTTGATTTCCTTCATATAAAGGCAGGTGTCTCTGTAGTAATCGTTGTCACCATCCTGACCGTCGATTGCATTCCAGGAATGGGGGAGATTGACAAAATTCCATTTATCGCAGATGGCTGCAGGAATGCTGTCAAAGTCCTTTGTGAAAGACCATTTTCTGTTGAGATTGATAATTTGTCTCATAAATTTTGCTCCTTATAATAGTTTTCTAAAAAACAGCCGGCAGGTGACTACCGGCTGTAGGTCTGTGAAGTAATTATTCTTCGGTGTGTCTTTCGGCAAGCTCAGCCTGCATTTTTGCAAGAGTCTTTTTGTCGAGGTTATAGATAACAGCGATGCCAATGAGCTGAACTACAGCACTGAAGAGGTAAAGTCCTGCAACAAGCCAGCACATATTGTGCGATGTCTCTGCACTCTGACCGATTGTACCGAGCTCTGAATTATAGCCGAGAGCACCCATAACAAGAAGAACGATTGAAGGACCAACGCCCTGAGCAAGCTTACGGAAGAACGAATGTAATGAGTAAACAGTTCCTTCTTCACGTGTGCCGAATTTCCATTCATTATAATCGATAGCGTCTGCCATACAAGCCCATGATACACATGTATAAACGCCCATACCGATTCCGAAAAGAACAAGGCCGGCAAGATAAATAAGAAGAGCTGTATCACGGTTTTCAACTGTGGGGAAAGCAAGAAGGATAATACCGCCGATAACTGATACGATTGTACCGACAACGGAAGCTTCTTTTTTACCGAACTTGTTAACAAGCTTCTTGATGAAGGGTAAGAACAGGAACATGGGTGCGAAACCTATTAACTGAACAAGACCCGACATTGAAGCTTTATTGAAATATGTTGCGAACATAATTGTGTTGGCTGTTGTTGCAGACTGCATACCAAGGAACATACCCATAGCAGAAACAGTAGCACCGACTGCGGGACGGTTTTTCATAAAGTTAGCAAAAGCCTGTAAAACATTGAACTTCTGTCCGCCTTCAATTGTTTTAACGCTGTTTTCATCAACTCTGATGGTGATTTTCTTTACCATGAAAATGAAAGCAAAGAAGCCTAAAACGCCCATAATAAGTGCTGCCCAGAATACACGTTCACCGAGGAGGTTTTCAAGCTGCTTGCCGGTGAGAGGATCGAGAACAGGATCACCGATTTCATAAGCTTTGCCTGTAAGCGGATTGGTATGATACATTCCTGTGCCATCGTAAGTAACCTTTTCCCATATGAGCATAGGAAGAATTATCATAGGAACAATGTTACCGAACATTGAGCCCAAGCTTCTCCATGTTGAAAGCTGTGCACGTTCACCGCTGTCCTCAGTAATAAGTGAAAGCATTGAACCGTAAGGAACGTTAGCAACTGTATAGAAAGCATCCCATACAATGTAGCCGAGAACGAAAAGAACTGCCTTCACAACAACCGGCGCATTGGGGAAGGGAAGGAATACTGCAGCGCCTCCGAGAAGAAGACCGCATGCTCCGACAAAAATGTATGTCTTGAATTTGCCCATTTTGTATTTTCTTTTATCGTTGTCGATAAGACGTCCGATGAGAGGGTCGTTAACAGCGTCCCAGATCTGAACGAGTAACAGCAATGCGGACAAAAGTCCTGTTTCCATTGTCATAAACACCAGCCAGAAAGTCTGAACTGTTCCTTTGAGTGCAAAGCTCATATTGCATCCGAAATCACCGGCAGCGTACGCTACCTTGTCAAGCATACCGAATTTTCGTATGCCGTTCTGATCAAGACGCGACTCTTTTGTTTTTTTAGCCATAATTTTGTCCTCCGAATTTTAATTCTCCTGTGTAGCCTGATTTTGTTCAGTATCCAACAAACACATTTTACACTAAAATTTTCATTATTGTGAGAAAAGTTTTTACTTTTTATAGCAATTTTATTGTTTATATCTTGAATTTTTGTTAAAATTATACCATTATAGTTATAAAGAATAAAAGGATGCTGATATTATGATTTATAATTCTGAAAACAAATATAATCCGATGTCAACGCTGGATATTTACGACGAAAATCGCGGAAATGAGCAGATAAAAGAAATAGAGATGCGTTACAGTATGGAAAATGATATGATACGTGCCGTTTCTCAAGGTAATTACAGAGCCTTGCGCGATATGCTCACTGCAGAAATTTTTATGGGTAACATAGAAGCCAGAACTCAGGACCGAATGCGGAATCTTAAAAACTATATGATTATTTTCAATACCCTTCTCAGAAAGGGTGCCGAGGTAGGTAATGTTCATCCCTATTATATACATGGTATTAGCTCAAAATTTGCTTCGATGATTGAAACATGTGCAGTCGAAAAGGATATCGAAAGCCTATGGAACGAGATGTCTTATTCCTATTGTAAATTGGTAGAAGAGCATAAGTCTAAGGGATATTCGCCACTTGTTCAGAATATAATTATGCTTATTGATGCAAACATAAGTGAAAGCCTTACATTAAGCAGTATGGCTGAAAAGTTCAATGTTAATGCAAGTTATCTGTCATCTCTTTTTAAAAAAGATACGGGGCTCACCTATACTGAGTTTGTAAACAGCAAGCGGATTGAAAGAGGAAAATATCTTTTGCGCACAACAAAGCTTCAGATTCAGGATGTTTCCGTCCTTTGCGGAATACCGGATACCAATTATTTTATAAAGGTTTTTAAAAAACACACGGATCTTACGCCAAAGCAATACAGAGATCAGATTAACAGCAAAACATGAATATCTTGATATAGCAATAAAAAAGGTGCTTATGACCGTTAAGTCATAGCACCTTAATTTTATTTAGCCGCCTGCAGCGGGGGAGAGAAGCCATACCTCGTCGCCGTCAGAGAGTTTTCTGCCCTTACGCAGACATCTTTCACCGTTGACGTATACAACCGCATCCTTGAACTGAAGTCTCTGATGATATTCAAGAGCGGGATTCTTCGGCTTGATGTATTTAACATTGGGATCGTTTTTCTTACGCTCAAGCTCTTCCAGGTCTTCCTCGTAGCCGATAGCCATTCTTCTTGAAATTATTTCAAAAATATCATTTACGGTTTTTGCATCGACTTCAAGGTAGCTGAAGCCTGTTGTAGTACGTATAACACCGAAAACCTTAACCTTTACCATAGGGATAGACCTCCTTTACACATTCGGGAAGCTTGATCCCGAGTTTTTTGACCATTCTCATTGTGGGAGCGCCGTCCTTCCAGCCGCGGATAATATAGTAGCTCTTCTTCATCTTGTCAAGAGGTACCTTTGTTTTCTTGTTTCCGGGTACCTGCTCTTCGTCTGTCAGACGCTTCGGAAGAGTATCCGTATCCTTGCCTACGGGGAGACCGAGAATGATGTTGCAGATTCTTTCTACGTTATAGCCGTAGGAGCCTGCTTTTATGAAGGTGCCCATTGTGTACTTTGAGCCGGTTGCTGCATTGAGTGCTCTCGGGTACTGAATTAGCGGAACGTTGACAGCGAGAATTTCAGGGTACTGCATACCTATGTAAAGAATAGGCGTAATGAATTTGAATACCTGCTGTACGATTCTCGTAACCATACTTGCGGGCTTGGCAACAATAAACCAGGGGAGAATTGCGTAGGAGGTGAATACACAGCAACCTGCTGCGGAAGCAGCCTCCATAGTGTTCTGGAACATAATTGCAAGGCTTGCCTTACCCTTGGGGGTATATGAATTCATATTGAGACCGAGACCCTCAAGAACAACCATATAGCCCGCATTGAGATGACAGCCGCCGCGGTTTGAGGTTGCATATCCGAGACCCTGACCTACAGCGCCTCTCGGCTCGTAAGCGGCAAGCTCCATACCTTTTGAGTGGATGGCGAATTCCTTACCGCCGAATTTCTCACTCATACGCTTTGTGCCGTCTGCAAGAATGTCACCGATACCTCTGCGGTAGGCAATGTCCTTGAATACATCGCTGAGGTTGTCTGTCTTACCGAATTCGAGACCGCTGTCCCACATACCTTTTTCCTGAAGCTCCATTGCAAAGGCGATAGAGCCGGCACAGGAGATGGTGTCCATGCCCAATTCATCGAGCTCGTAGTTCCAACGAAGGATTTTCTCTATATCGTCATTCATAATGTTGGGACCGAGAAGACCGAGGGTTTCAAGCTCGGGGCCCTTTACATTTTTGCCGTCAATCTTAACACGTCTTTCACAGCGCATGGGGCAGGAGAAGCAGTTACCGTTGGCAACGAGATGCTTTTCGGCAAGCTCTTCGCCTGATACCTTTTCGAAGGCGTCAAATCTTCCGTCGCTGAAGTTTTTAGTGGCAAGAATTCTGTGAGCCTGCATAGGAGCAACAAGACCTGCTGTGCCGAGCTTTGCAAGCTGCGCACCGGTAATGGGGTGGCGCATAAGCTGCATTTTCCATTCCTCTGTGAGAGCGTCAAGTCTTTCCTGGTCGTAAATTTCAGGGTCCTGAGTTCCTTTTGCGGTGATTACCTTAAGGTTTTTATCGCCGAAAACTGCGCCTACACCGCCTCTGCCGGCGGTTCTTTCACCGCTGAATACACCGGCATAAAGCACCTTGTTTTCGCCTGCAGGACCGATTACAAGGGGAGAAGCACCGCCTTTGAAGAGCTTCTGAATTTCACCCGTAAGCATACCCTTGTATTCAGGTACGTCGTGGAATGTGACCTCACTGTCAACAATTTCAATCCAGGTAAGCTCACTTGCCTTACCTGTGATGATCATAGCATCCCAGCCGGCCTTCTTGAGTCTTCTGCCGAAGGGACCGCCGCAGTTGGAGGAGGTAAGAATACCGGTAAGGGGAGATACTGTTGAAATATTGAAGCGGGTTGACGAGGGTGTCTTGCAACGTGTAAGAGGACCGGTTGTAATAACCAGCCAGTTATCCTCATCGAAAGCCTTCATACCGGGTCTGATATGCTGAAGGAGAATGTCAGCGGCCATAATTTTACCGCCGATTGTTCTTTTTCTGTCCTCATCTGTCCAGGGAAATTCGCTGAAAGTTTTTTTGGTAAGGTCAACAAAGAGCACCTTACCCATATAGCCTTTTAAATTTGACATATTTTCACCTCAGATTTTTACAGCTTTCACACTGTGTGTTAGCTTTTATTGTAAGTGTATCCCATAAATCGCCGTCGAAAAGAAAGATTTTTCCTGCCGAGCTTACGTCATCGGAAAGAAGGTATCTAATCGCAAGGTTTACCTGCATAGATCCGATGATGCCGGCCGAAGATGAAACGGAGCTTCTGACTGAAATATCGTTTATAATTCCTGCACAGTCAGGGCAGGGGGATCTGTCGGGTAAATACATATAAGCAGTTCCGTAGAAGCCGTCAACGCCACCGTAAACCGAAGGAATTTTATTTTTCTTTGAAAACTCTGCAATAGCTCTTCTGCCTACGGCATTATCAACGCAGCAGAGGATAATATCGCAGTCCTTTGCAAAGGACAGATCCTCAGAAGTTGTTATTTTTCTGATCACAGATATATACTCTGTTTCCGGTGAATAGTAGGAGAGCCTTTCCTTAAGCACATTACATTTCAGGAAGCCTCCGTCGGTTTTTGTGAAAAGGAACTGACGGTTGAGATTTGAAAGGCTGACGGTGTCGAAGTCGCAGAGATAAAGCTTCCTTACACCTGCTCCTGCAAGGTGCACCGCTGAATTTGTGCCCAAAGCACCGCAGCCGATGATACAAGCCGTTTTTTTATCTATGCTGAAAAGCTGGGTTACATTTTTTAAGCTCAATCAATCACCGCCTTTTCCGTAATTGCCGCCGCAGCTGAGGGTATTTCCGCTGAGGACCTCAACAGCGTGAGGGAGTACGGGAATAACAACTTCAAGAGATTCTTTTACCGCTTTGGGGCTTCCCGGCAGATTGATTATAAGGGTGTTTTTTCTTATGCCCGATACACCTCTTGAAAGCATTGCCTTGGGAGTGATTAAGAGGCTTTTCAACCTGATAGCCTCGGAAATTCCGGGAGCTTCACGGTCAAAAACAGCCTTTGATGCCTCGGGAGTAACATCACGTGGCGCAAAGCCCGTACCTCCCGTTGTGAAAACCACATCCGCACCGATATCATCGCACAAATGCTTCAGCCCTTCGCTGATTTTTTCTTTTTCATCGGGTACAATCAGATGCTTGACGGTTTTACCCAAATCAGACAGGGTTTCCGAAATAAGAGGACCGCTTTTATCCTCGCAAAGCCCCTTAGAGCATCTGTCGCTCACACAGAGGACACCGAAAGTCATTTTTTTCTCCCTCCCTACTTGAAATATCTTACTCTGTAGTATATAATATCATAAAAGATTTAGTATTACAATATTTTTTTATACAATTTGTCTATTATGTTGAAGTTTGCGTTAAAAACGCATTAATTCATATTCCGACCTGTATTTTCTAAACATTTTTGCATGAAAATATGGGCGTGACCGAAAAAACACTGCCTGCAGGAGAAATATATGCAGGTACCGGTCTGAGGGTGGATGAGGAAACTTTTTTACCTTCCGTGATTGAAAAGGAGAATGAATTATGAAAAAACTTCTTGCAATTTTACTTGCCGCAATGATGCTCTTTACCCTTGCCGCCTGCGGCGGAGAAAAGACATCAACCGATGCTGATGAACAAAAAGAAGAAATCGGCTTCGAAATCCTGCTTGAAAAGGGTGAGGATATGAAAAATACATATTCTCTTATCGCTTGTAATCCCGACAAGCTTGACGGCATCAACACCGAAGGCGCAAACGCATTCATCGAATGGATGACGGGCTCCGAGGCTTCTGCACTTATTGCAGATTACGGTAAAGAACAGTATGGACAGCCCTTGTTCTATCTTCTTGATGAAGCAGCTGAGGATGAAGAAACAGAGGGTGACAAGGAAGCTGAAAAGCCCGAAAATTCAGTTATCCGCATTTCAACAACAACATCCGTAAACGATTCAGGTCTTCTTCCTTATCTTATTCCCACCTTTGAAGCTGAAACCGGCTATACAGTAGAGGTTCAGTCAGCAGGCACAGGTGCAGCTATCCAGAAGGCAAAGGACGGCAATGCAGACCTTATCCTTGTTCACGCAAAGGCTTCTGAGGAAGAATTCGTATCCGAAGGCTACGGCGTTGAAAGAATTCCCTTTATGTATAACTACTTTGTAATCGTAGGTCCTTCAAATGACCCTGCAGGTATCGCAGACTGTGAAAATGCAGCAGCTGCATTTACTAAGATAAGAGATGCAAAGGCTACATTTATATCAAGAGGCGACGACAGCGGTACACATAAGGCTGAGAATAAAATCTGGGGAGACGATATCCCTGATGCAGAAACTGAAACCTGGTATGTAAGTGCAGGTCAGGGTATGGGTGCATGCCTTGAAATGGCAAAACAGCAGAACGGCTATTGCCTTACCGACAAAGCAACATTCCTTTCAATGGCTGAATAATCGAATTGGATAAAATCAATGAAGCTTTTGATATGCTTCTGTCTATGGACAGAGAGTTACTTCAGATAATCGGGGTTACTCTCCGTATGTCCTTTTTCAGCACACTTATTTCCTGCGCAATAGGAATAACAGCAGGTGTGCTTATAGGTCAGAAGAATTTCAGAGGCAAGAAGACAATCAAAAAAATAACAGGAACTCTTATGGGTCTGCCTCCGGTGGTGGCAGGCCTGGTTGTCTATATGCTTTTCACGAAATACGGTCCTTTGGGAAGTATGGGGTGGCTGTTTTCTGTACAGGTTATGGTCGTGGCTCAATGCTTACTTATAACACCGGTAGTAATCAATCTCACCCAATCTGCTGTTTCGCACAATGCAAAATCAATCAATGAAACGGCAAAGGGGCTTAACCTTCCGAATTATAAAAGATTGTATCTGCTTCTCAGCGAAAACAGGCAGTCCTTCCTGAGTATCATACTCAATGCCTTCGGAAGATCTATAGCAGAAGTAGGTGCCGTCAGTCTTGTCGGAGGTAATATTCAATGGAAAACACGTGTTATGACAACCGCCATTATGCTTGAAACAAATAAAGGCAATTTCAGCTTTGCACTTGCCCTTGGGATTGTTCTGCTTCTTATTTCGCTTTTGGTTAATGTAATTGCCGGAGCACTTGTTAAGGAGGAGAGCTATGATTGAATTAAGGTCAATTAAAAAGGTTTACGGTGAAAGAACCGTGCTTGATATTGATTCACTTAAAATAAATAAGGGTGAAACTCTAGTGATTGTGGGCCCTAACGGCAGCGGTAAAAGCACTTTGCTCAAGGTACTTGCCGGCATAATTGAAAATGATACCTGCAAGATATCTCTGAACGGTACTGTCAGATATCTTCCTCAGCAGAGCGTGCCTTTTTCAAAGAATGTGAGGAAAAATATCAGCTTTGCTTATAGCGGTGACAGTAAAGAAAAGAATAAGTTGTGCGATAAAATGATTGACGAACTAAGACTTACACCCTTCAGGAATAAAAATGCAAAGAATCTTTCCGGCGGTGAATGTCAGCGTCTTGCTTTAGGCAGAGTTCTTATTAACGGATGTGATTTTCTTCTTCTGGATGAACCTTCAAGTGCCGCAGATATTGAAGGTAATGATATAATCGAATCCGCAATTGAAAGCTACAGACAAAAATACGGCTGCACGGTGATAATGACAACTCATTCACCGTCTCAGGCAAAACGCCTTGCAGACAGAATTATTATGCTTAACAACGGTATGATTGCCGAAGAGGGCACGTCTGAGGAACTGCTTAAAAATCCCCGCAGCGAATGGGGCAAACGTTTTATGGAATTCTGGAAGTTGGATTTATGAGTCAGGGGTGAGATAATGCTCAGAGTAGTATCGGTAGAAAAAGCAAAAGAGATAATAAACGAAAAATTCTGTTATAAAGCTGAAGCTGAGCTTATAAATACAGATGAAGCTGTCGGCAGAATTCTTTATGATGATGTTGTATCCTCTGAGGATGTTCCTTCTTTTAACCGTTCAACTGTGGACGGCTTTGCCGTAAGAAGTGCAGATGTATTCGGATGCTCTGAAACAATGCCTGCTCAACTGAATATAATCGGTGAAACTGCAATGGGAGAAAACAGCAGTCTTGCAGTAGGTGAAGGTGAATGTGTCAGAATACCTACAGGCGGAATGCTTCCCGAGGGTGCTGATGCAGTTGTTATGGTAGAAAATACCGATGAAAGCTTCAGTCCGCTTTGTCTTATTTTCAAGGCAGCAAGTCCCTTTGAAAATGTGACAAAACGTGGCGATGATATAAAAAGCGGCACAGTGGTCTGCGAAAAAGGAAAGGTTATAACAGGTCGGGATATCGGAATTTTTGCATGCCTTGGCACTTCGAAAATTTCAGCCGTAAAGCGTCTGAAAATCGGTATTATATCAACCGGAGATGAGATTATACCAATTGAAGAGAAGGCTGTTCCGGGCAAAATTCGCGATGTAAACAGCCACATTCTTTCTTCTTTTGCAAAGGAAACGGGCTGTGTTCCTAAAATGTACGGAATAATCAGAGATAACCGTGATGAAATTACCGATGCTTTGAAAAAGGCGGCTGAAGAAAATGACATTGTTTTCATTTCCGGCGGTTCATCGGCAGGAGAAAAGGATCTGACAGCTGATATTATCTCGGAACTTGGCGAGGTATATCTTCACGGAATTGCAATGAAGCCGGGTAAGCCTACAATCATCGGAAAAATAAACAATAAGGCAGTATTCGGTTTGCCGGGACATCCCGCAGCAGCATATTTTGTCGCTCTTACGCTTGTCAGACCGCTTATAGAGAGCGTATGCGGAATTTCTGCTGAGAATGCTGTCGAGGCGGTTATTGATACAAATATTTCGTCAAACCACGGCAGAGAAGAACTTGTCTGCGTCAGGCTTTGCGGTGAAAAAGCAATTCCGGTGCTGTTTAAAAGCGGTATAATTTCTCTTTTAAGCTCAAGCGACGGATATATACGCATAGACAGAAATGCTGAAGGATTAAAAAAAGGCGATACTGTTAAAGTATATCTTTTCTGAGAGGACTTACAATGAAACACAATTATCTTAACAACACCGAGCTTGAAAAAGCCCGTAAGGATTATATTGAATATCTTATTTCAGCAGGAGCTCATGCGGAAAGTGAAACTGTTGCTGTAACCGAAGCCTGTGGCAGAGTTCTCAGCAGGGCAGTATATGCCAAAATCTGCTCACCGCATTACAACGCTTGTGCAATGGACGGAATTGCAGTAAAAGCATCTGATACCTTTACTGCAACAGAAAACACACCCGTTGTTCTCGGCGTGAATCAGTATACTGTTGTTGATACGGGAGATCCGTTACCGGATTGTTGCGACAGCGTAATTATGGTAGAGGATGTAACTGAACTTTCTGACGGCAAAGTGAGCATTATTTCCTCGGTTCATCCCTGGCAGAATGTACGTCAGGTCGGCGAGGATATATGTATGGGTGATATGATTGCACCGACCAATACAACTGTTACTCCATCGCTTTGCGGAGCTTTTCTTGCGGGCGGCGTTCTTGATGTAGAAGTGATAAAAAAACCTGTATTCGGAATTATACCTACAGGTGACGAGATAATATCACCGAAAGCAGATCCTGATAAGGGCGAAATCATTGAATTCAACTCAACCATTTTTTCTTCAATGCTTGCTCAATGGAAGTGTGAAAGCATTGTTTATCCTATAGTAAAGGACAAAAAAGATTTACTTAAAGCTGCAATTGATAAAGCATGCAGCGAATGTGATGCGGTTCTTGTTCTTGCAGGCTCATCCGCAGGCAGAGATGACTATACAAGTGATATTATTTCTGAATCGGGCAAGGTTCTTTTTCACGGAATAGCAATGAAGCCCGGTAAGCCGGCTGTTCTCGGCTGTATCGGGAAAAAGCCTGTTATCGGAATACCGGGTTATCCTGTTTCAGGTATAGTTGTTATGGATGAAATTGTAAAAAGTGTTGCTGCTCTCTATTACGGAAACGCTGTTGATGCTTCAGAGACAGTAACTGCTGTTCTTGGTAAAAGAGTAGTGTCTTCGCTCAAATACCGTGAGTTTGTGCGCGTTACTCTCGGAAAAACCGATAAAGGCTTTATCGCTGTGCCTCTCAACCGCGGTGCAGGTGTAATCACAAGCTTTACAAAGGCAGATGGCATACTTACCGTTCCTCAGGATTCGGAAGGCTTTGAAGCGGGGGAAGAGGTTGAAATCCGTCTTCTCAGAAGCAAAAATGAAATTGAAAATTCACTTATTGTCACCGGAAGCCACGACCCACTTATAGATGAAATAAAGGATATTATCCGGAAAAACAGATGCGGATTTTCCCTTTCCTCATCCCACGTCGGAAGTATGGGTGCAATTACGGCCATAAAAAACGGTATAGCGCATCTTGGCTGTATACATCTTCTTGATACGGAAAGCGGAAGGTATAACGAAAGCTATGTCAATAAGTATTTTCCCGATGGCGGAGTCAGACTTGTTAAGGGTGTAGGCAGAGTTCAGGGCCTTATGGTCAGAAAAGGAAATCCTCTGGGTATAACTGCCTTTTCCGACATTGCAAAATGCAGATATGTCAACCGTCAGCTGGGCTCAGGTACACGTATTCTGTGCGATTATCTTATTGATAAATATAAAATGGATAAAAAGTCCATTGACGGTTACCGTAACGAAGAGTTTACACATACAGCAGTTGCGGCTCTTATTGCGGCGGGTAATGCTGATTGCGGACTTGGTATATATTCTGCAGCAAAAATGTATGACCTTGATTTTATTGAACTTTGCATCGAGGAATATGATGTGCTTATAGATGAAAAAATGTATAATACCGAAGCTGTTCAGAAATTCCTTGAAATTCTCAGAGGAGAGGAATTGAAAAACAGGCTTACACAGATGGGAGGTTATACCTTTGGCTGAGCTAACTCATATCAATAAAAAAGGCGAAGCAGTTATGGTTGATATTTCCGAAAAGGATGTAACAGACCGTAAGGCTGTGGCTTTCGCAAAGATAAAGATGCATCCTGATACGCTAAAGGCTCTTCTTAACGCCTCACTTAAAAAGGGTGACGGACTTGCAACTGCAAGAATAGCAGGTATTATGGGCGCAAAAAAAACAAGTGAGCTGATTCCGCTTTGCCACAACATACCTATTGAATCGGTTGAAATTACCTTTGAAAATAACGGCACAGATGAGCTTTACATTTACTGTACCGGCAGATGCAGCTACAAAACCGGTATAGAGATGGAGGCTCTGACAGGTGCAAGTATTTCGGCACTTACTGTTTATGATATGTGCAAGGCTGTTGACAGAGGTATGCAGATTAAAGAAATAAAACTGCTTGAAAAAAGCGGTGGAAAGAGCGATTATAAAAATGACAGATAATTTCGGCAGAGAAATAAACTATCTGAGAGTTTCTGTAACAAAAAGGTGTAATCTGAACTGCTCCTATTGCGGAGCGGGGAAAGAAAAAAACGATAATGAGCTTACGGCAGAGCAGATAGAAAAAATCGTCAGAGCCTTTGTGAAGCTTGGTATAAACAAGGTGCGCCTTACAGGAGGTGAGCCTCTTGTAAGAAAGGATATATGCGATATAGCAAAACGTATCAGCGGTATTGAAGGTATAAAAAAGCTTGCTCTGACCACAAACGGAGTCGGTCTTAAGCAGCTTGCCCCGAGACTCAGAGAATCGGGCGTTACCGCAGTTAACATAAGCCTTGATACAACAGACAGAAGTCAATATTTAGAGCTTACAGGTTCAGACAGTCTTGAAAAGGTATACGAAGGAATTGAAGAATGCGAGAAGTGTGGCTTCAATACTATAAGGCTGAATGCAGTGCTTATAAGAGGTCAAAATGATTCTCAGGCGGAGAATCTGATAAATATAGCAAAAAACAGAAAAATCGACGTTAGATTCATTGAGCTTATGCCTTTTTCTTCTGAAGGAGAAAATGAAAAACTGATAGTTAAGGGTGAAGAGCTTCTTGAAAGATTTTCTTATCTTAAGCCTGTTGTCAGAAAATCGGATAAGGAATCTGAGAAAAATGTGGCAAGGTATTATGAAGCTGACGGCTTCTGTGGCAGAATAGGATTTATCACACCTGTCAGCGATAAATTCTGCTGCAGCTGTAACCGTATAAGACTTCTCAGCGACGGAAAGGTCAAGCCTTGTCTGGGAAGCGATGTGGTATTTGACCTGATGCCATACATTGATGACGAAGAGCTTCTTCTGGCTGAGGTGAAAAAAGCAATCCTCTCAAAGCCGATGGAGCATAACTTTAACTGTGGCTACGGCACAAGCCACGGAATGAACCGCATAGGAGGATAACAATGGGAAAGGTAGTTTCAATAAATATAAGTGAAAAGAAAGGTACTCCAAAGACTAAAATCAATCCGGGTGTGCTTATTGAAGATTTCGGTTTTGAGGGCGATGCTCACGCAGGAAAATGGCACAGACAGGTAAGCCTTCTTGCTAAAGAAAGCATAGAGAAAGCAAAGGGCCTTCCTACCGACGGACTTTGTCACGGTGTGTTTGCAGAAAACATTACCACAGAGGGCATAGAGCTTTACACAATTCCTGTAGGATCAAGGCTCAGTGTAGGCGAATGTATAATTGAGATCAGCCAGATAGGCAAGGAGTGCCACGACGGCTGTGCAATTAAAAAGCTTGTCGGACAGTGTGTTATGCCCCGTGAAGGCGTTTTTGCAAGAGTAATCAGGGGCGGCAAGGTTTTTGAAGGCGATGAAATCGGCATAATGTTAACTGAAGAATAAAAATAAACAGATATTTCTCAGCTTAATCGGGGAAATATCTGTTTTCATTATATCAGTACAGAGAAAAAGAGGTGCCGAAGCGCCTCTTTTATTTTAAGCCAATCAACCTTCAACGGTTGTCCGGGTGTCTTCAAGCTCTGCACGCTTTGCAAGAACGGCGTTGTGAATATCTTCCTTGGTTTTACCTGTAAGCTTATAGAAGAAGAAGGGAACGCCTGCAAGGAACATCATAAGACCGTGTACGATGGTGTAGAAGAAGAGAAGTGCGATTTTGTTTGTTCCGGGGCTGACAACACCGTCCACAAAATCGTAATGAACTACTCCGCTGAGAAGCTTAGGTGCGAAGAAGGATGCAATAGCACCGCTGATTGTTGTGCCGAGGCCGATAACATAAGGCAGTGAAGCATCAAGACGCTTGCCTGTTTTGAGTTCGAGATCTTCAAGAACGTCAGCCTGGAACATAAGGGGAAGAAGGTTTGAAGCACCGAACTGTAAGCCTATAAGGAAGAGGCATGCAATAAATATAAACATAAGAGGCTTGCTGTCGGTGGTGAAATAGAAGTAACCGATTGTGAAAGCTACGATATTAGCACATACAGAGTAAATACCGCTTGCAATGTAAAGCACTCTCGCGTTGAACTTTTTAAGAAGTGCATTTATAACAAGCATACCTACTGCGGTACCGATGCCGACGGGAAGAAGAACAAAAATCTTCTTTGAAGGGTCTCCTATAAGTACAATTGCAAGATAGCCCTCCATGAAGGTTGAAATACCTCTGAAACTTTTGAGAAATTCTGAAAGTATAACAACATGTGCATGCTTATTTTTGATAATATCCTTGAAGCCTAAAAGGGGATTCTTTTTCTCAACTGAATATGGGATTCTTTCTCTTACGAGCTTCATACCCAAAAGAACGGTTGTAATACCTATTACACCGCAGAAGGCAGCACAGATTATGTACTGTAAGCCTTCGTTGTTCTTCCATATCATACCGATAATGAGAAGGAAGAGCATTGGAGCTGAGTTGCCTACTGCAGAGGCAAAGCTTCTGAGAGAGAGCACCTGATCTCTCTCTTTCATATTCGGTGTCATAACGTTGGGCAACATATTGATCGTGTTACCGAAGGTACACATAACGCTCCAGAGCAGAGCGATTGTTGTTATGTAAATAAATACGAGTGTGCCTGTAAGCTGAGGGGGAGTGATGAAGGTAAGCATCATTATTGCGGCCATCGGAATGATGATAATCTGCAATATAGGTCTGAACTTACCCCTTTTGCCTGCTCTTCTTCCGTCAATGTACAGTGTGATAAAGAAATTGAGCACAAAAGGCACAATTGTGATTATAGCGTTAAACATTGAGTGGTAGTTTTCGTTATAATCGTTGATACGCAACACGTTAGTAAGATAGGTGTTTCTGTTTGCACCTACAACACCGGTCATAGTTGTGTAAAAGAACACGCCTGCGAGGTAAAGTATGAACTCTGCAGGCTTAACATACTTCTTGTTAGGATCGGAAGCAGTCGATTTTGTTGATTGTGACATATTTTTCTCCTCTTTTCTTAACCTTTTATTTATAATAACACAGCCGATGTAACATTTAAAGGGTGTAATGTAAATAAAATGTTAATATGGAATAAAACAGCAGACAAATTTTCATATTTGCAATAATATATATTTGACGGAAAGGAAAATGTATGTTATAATGAGATAAACTCATCTTAATGAGTAATAACTAACTGAACAGGAGGTAAGCTTGATGAAAAAGATTATCTGTAAAGTTGAATATGATACCGAAAATGCAGAGCTCGTTGCAAAGTATACAAGCGGCGAATTCGGTGAGGCTTCAGGTTTTGAAGAAAGCCTCTATATGACTGCAAACGGTAAGTATTTCCTTTATGTTAACGGTGGCGAGGAATCACCCTATGCAACTGAGAACATCACAAGAATGTCAGCTGATAAGGCTAACAAGTGGCGCGAAGAACGCGGCGTTTGATTTGCGGCAAAATAAAACTGCTCACTTCAATTGAGGTGAGCAGTTTTTTGTTTATGCGTTGAATTCAGCTGTCCATGTGAAAATAAAGCTTTCTTCGGGCTTTAAGGCGTTAATTCCGTCTTTTTTTGAGAAGTCGTCTTTTTTTTCGGCAGAATCATTAACACCGCACCAGGGCTCAATACATACGTAAGGAGCACCGGGCTTTGACCAGATTCCGAGATAAGGAGCACCGCCGAGGTTGAATTTTACTGTTCTTGAGTGCAATCTGCTTTTAAGTGTGATATTTTCAGATTTGATGGAGTGAAGAATAAGAGCATCCTCATTGAAAATATCTTCTGTAATGATAATATCCTTTTCATTATTGAGAACAGGATAGGTTTCGGGTATTCTCAGGGACCTTACAAGGTCAATTTTCTCAGTTTCAAGGGTTTCATTTTCATCAAATGAAAGAACATCGCCTATGCTGCAGTTGAAGGCCGGGTGAGCACCGAGAGAGAAATACATTGTGCTGCTGTTATTGTTATCAATGTGGTGTGAAACCGAAAGCTTGTTCTTTTCAATTGTAAAGGTTACCGTAACGGTGAAATTATATGGATAAAGCTTCAGTGTGTCTTCAGTCTGCATAAGAGTAAAGGAAATCGAATTTCCCTTTTTGCCTGAAAAGCTCCAGTTCATTTTTCTTGCAAAGCCGTGCTTTGGCATTTCATACTCTTTGCCGTTGAGTGTATATTTATCGTCGATAAGCCTTCCTACAATCGGGAAAAGAATCGGTGACTGACCGGTCCAGAATTTTTCATCGCCCTGCCAGAGGTATTCAATTTCTTCCTTTTTGCCGTAAACGCTTGTAAGCTCGCATCCGTATTCCTTAACACCGATTTTCAGATATTCGTTTTCAATATAATGGGTCATAATTTCCCTCCTGTTATATTTATAAGGGTATAATACACCAAAAATATTAATAATGCAATATCGTAAAATATATTGAAAAGAAAATTGTACTGTGATAAAATGCAGAAAAGGAGAAGTGAATATATGAAAACAAGCAAGAAAGTATTATCGGTTGTTATAGCGGGTGCGGCAGTTATAGGAGCAGCGGCGGTAACTTCACATTTTATGCCTTTTATCAAAAAGAATATAAATGCATCAAAATATGAGATGTCGTCAGTCGTGCTTAAGGACGGCGGGGACAGAATTTATTTTCTTAACACAGGCGGAGCGGATGCCATACTTATTGAGAGTGACGGAAAATTTGCTCTTGTTGACGGTGCTGAGGACAGCGATAATCCCAGAGGCTTTGAAGAGCTTGCATACGAAGGAACTGAACAGTATGTTCTGGATACTGTTAAAAAAATTGCCGGAGATAAGGATGGCAAGGTGACTCTTGAATTTATTCTCGGTACACACAGTCACTCTGATCACATAGGCGGTCTTGATACGCTTGTTGCCGATGAGGATATAACAGTTAAAACCGTGTATATCAAAGAATATGATGCGAGTAAAATCAGAGAGTATGAGATAACTGCATGGGATAATCAGGAGGTCTACGATCAGCTTATTTCTGCCTGCGAAAAAAGAGACTTTACGGTTGTAAACGATATATCGGAAGAGAAGTTTTCTTTCGGAAACTTCACGATGAAGTTCTGCAATACCGCTGAAACCGATTCAACTGAGCCGGTCGGTGAGAATGAAAATGCTGTAGGTCTGCTCGTCGAAAAAGGGGATATGAGAGCATTTCTTGCTGCCGATAACAATAATCTTGACGGAGATGAGGACAGATTGTCTGAGAAATTAGGTAAGATAAATCTCCACAAGGTAGGTCATCACGGTTATGATGGTTCAACTACTCTCGGCTTTGTTAAAGCACTCAGTCCTGAATATGCTGTTGTTACAAACAAAAAAGGCGGTGCCGGCAGAACACCGGTTAAAAATCTTAACAGCGTAAACGCCATGATATTTGAAACAGGAGCTTATGGCGGACTTGTGGCGGACTTTACTGATGACGGAATAGTTCTGTGTAAGGATCTTGACAGCGCTTCGGAAAGATTTTAAACGCAGCTGTTGAAAAAGCAGAAATAAAGGTGTATACTTATTGCATATCATATATGGAGATGTAAAAAATGAGTTCTGCAAAGAAAAGAAGAAAAAAGAAATCAAATCCGGTTGATACGGTTATTAAGGTGCTTATTGTCGCCTGCGCAGTTACCGCCCTTGCCCTTGTAGGGCTGCTTGTTGCGGAGGTTATTTCACCCGATAACAATGATGTTACGGAAAATACAACTGTTTTTGCCGGAGATACTGATGAAACATCAGGTGAAGGTTACGATAACAGCAATGCTGACGAAGGCGGACAGAACTCTGAGGTGACAACTCAGCCCTCAACTCAAGAAACCGCCGCTACAACAGAGGTAACAACTGAAGAAACCACCGAGGCTACAACCGACGAAACTACCAAGGCAGATTTCAAGCCTTCTCAGGGTACAGAGCTGCTTTTTGTTGAGGAGGAGGACAGAATTACTATAGATATTGATCCTGACAGCGAATACTGGAGCCTTGTTGTTGTAAACATTTCAAGACAGATGCCCTCTGACTATGTACCGAAGCTTGATTATGTTGCAGGAACAAGCTATCAGATGGATTACCGAGTTGCTCCCTATTATACGGCAATGTATAATGCTGCACTCAAGGACGGAATAAAGCTGACACCGGTATCAGGCTATCGCTCCTACGAAAGACAGAAGAACAACTATGCAAGACGTATAGATATATGTATGGATGAATTCAATCTTTCAAGAGAGGACGCCCGTAAGAAGGCGGCTACGATTGTTCTTCCGGCAGGCACCAGTGAGCATAATCTGGGCCTTGCGATGGATATCTGCAGCCTGTATACGTCGTTCAGCAATACCAAGGAGTACGACTGGCTTGTTGAGCATGCTCATGAGTATGGATTCATCAACCGTTATACTGAGGATAAGCAGCACATCACAGGTATTATATATGAGCCCTGGCATTGGAGATATGTTGGCGTTGAGTATGCCGAGCAGATTAAAAACAGCGGACTTTGCCTTGAAGAATGGCTTGACAGGCAGGGAATAGCATATTAAGAAATTAAATAAAAAAACTTGAAAAAACTATTGACAAAAGCCCTTCTGTGTGATAATATATCCGAGCAAACAAAGCAGAGCAGTTGGCTTCTCACCTATGGGATAAGGTTCCGCATAGGTCAATAGACTGAGTTTTTTGGTGTATTGATGCGTGGACAGCTCTCTGTTCACGCTTTGATTTTTATGACCCACGGTCAAATAATTCGGAGGTGTATGAACATCGCTATCAAAGAAATGCAGATCAATGAAGAGATTCGCGACAAGGAAGTCAGAGTAATTCTCGGTGACGGTGAAGCACTCGGTATCATGTCAGCAGATGAAGCTCTTAAAATCGCAGAGGAAAAGAATCTTGATTTAGTTAAAATTGCTCCCCAGGCCGTTCCGCCCGTATGCAAGATTATGGACTACGGTAAGTATCGCTTTGAAATGACGAAGCGTGAAAAGGAAGCAAAGAAAAATCAGCATGTTGTTGAAATCAAGGAAATCAGACTTTCACTGGGTATTGACACGCATGACTTCGAAACAAAGGTCAATCATGCAAGAAGATTTATCGCAAGCGGAAACAAGGTTAAGGTTTCGATCCGTTTCAGAGGCAGAGAGATGGCTCACACAGAAAACGGTCTTGTAACAATGAAGGAATTTGCAGATGCTTGTGCTGAATTTGCTAACATTGAAAAGGCTGCAAAGCTCGAAGGTAAATCAATGATGATGTTCATGGCTCCCAAGCCGAAAAAGTAATAACAGGAGGAATTAACAATGCCTAAAATTAAAACTCACAGCGGTGCAAAGAAGCGTTTTAAGCTTTCCAAGAACGGTAAGCCCATCCGCTACCATGCAAACAAGTCACACATTCTTACAAAGAAGAACACAAAGCGTAAGAGAGGTCTTCGTCAGACAGTTGTTGCTGATAAGACAAACGAGAAGCAGATTAAGCGTCTTATTCCTTACAAATAATTCAGAAACGTTCTTAAACTAAATAATATCATAACGGAGGTACTTAATCATGGCTCGTATTAAAGGCGCAATGATGACTCGTAAGAGAAGAAATAAAGTATTAAAGCTTGCAAAGGGCTACTATGGCTCAAAGCACAGCCTCTTCAAGACAGCTAAGCAGGCTGTTATGAAGTCAGGCAACTATGCATATGTCGGCAGAAAGCAGAAGAAGAGAGATTTCCGTCGTCTTTGGATCACAAGAATCTCAGCTGCTTGCAAGGCTAACGGCATCAACTACTCAACATTTATGAACGGTCTCAAGAAGGCAGACATCACTCTTAACAGAAAGATGCTTTCAGAAATCGCTATTGCTGATCCCGCAGCATTCACAGCACTTGTTGAGAAGGCAAAGGCAGCTCTTTAATCCAAACTGAATTACGTCCGAGATTTATTCTCGGGCGTATTTGTGTTTTTTAAACGTGTAATAATTTATATGAAATACAGCAAAAGGAGGGTGAGGTATGCTGAAAATAGACAGTCTTTCCAATGAAAAAATCAAATTATGTGCAAAAATTGCGGCATCTTCAAAGCAGAGAAAGCAGAGCGGAATGTTCTTTCTCGAAGGCTTACGTCTGTGCCGTGATGCGGCGCTTACGGGATATAAAATAGAATTTGCTTTTTTCACTAGAAAGGCTATAGAAACAAAAGCTGAGGCTGTTGAGCTTATTTGCGGCTGTGCATCGCAATATTTTGAAATTTCAGACAGGATAGCCGATAAGCTTTCTCTCACCGAAACCTCTCAGGGCTTTTATTGCCTTTGCAGAATCAGCAGTGAAAATCCGGAAATACGGACCGACGGTAAATACATAGCTCTTGAAAATATACAGGACCCCTCAAATCTCGGTGCAATATGCAGAACTGCTGAAGCTCTCGGTATTGACGGTGCCGTTCTGTGCGGCTGCTGCGACAGATTTTCTCCCAAAGCCCAAAGAGCTGCAATGGGCTCTCTGCTGAGGATAAATGTTATAGAGTGCGAAAATCTCTGCGAATATCTGCATAAGCTCAAGGCTGAGGGTGTATCGATTTACGCCACAACTCCTGACGAAAATGCGATTAAAATAACTGAGTGTGATATGTCAGGTGGTGTAGTTGCCGTAATAGGTAATGAAGGCAACGGCGTAACCGATGATGTTTTTGAGGTTTGCGAAAAGGTGACAATACCTATGCTCGGCAGAGCTGAATCTCTCAATGCATCAATGGCTGCGGCTATAACGATGTGGGAAATGATGAGGTGACGCAATGAGTGATGTTATCTATTGGCTCTGGCTTCAGAACCGGGTAGGTGCCGGTAACAGCTATAAGGAGCTGCTTGAGTATTTCGGTAGTGCTGAAGCGATTTATAACAGCAGCGAAGATGAGCTTAAGGATGTACCATACCTTAAACGTAAGAGAGCACTTCCTTCCAGACTGTGTGATAAAAATCAGAAAGAAAGTCAGAAGATAATTGATACTTGTAAGAAATATAAAATTCACATTCTTACCCCTGACGATGAAAGATTCCCTGAAAGACTGAGAAATATTCCCTACGCACCTGCTGCTCTTTTTGTAAGAGGGGATGTTGATTGCTTAAATGCTGAATTTCCGATAGCATCAATCGGCAGCAGAATGCCAAGCAAATACGGCGAGGATAGTGCAAGAAAAATTGTTTCGGAGCTTGTTACGGAAGGTAATGCGGTTATCGTCAGCGGCGGTGCTCTGGGAATTGACAGCGTTTCACACCATGCTGCTCTTGAAAGTGGCGGAAAGACCGTTCTTGTTATGGGTCACGGTCACGGACACAGATATCTTATGGAGAACAGCGAGCTGCGGAAAAGAGTATACTCACACGGTGCACTCGTTAGTGAATATCCGCCCTTTACCGAGGTTTCACCTGAGAGCTTTCCTATGCGTAACCGTATAATCTCAGGTCTGAGTAAGGCGGTAGTTATCATTGAAGCGGCTGAATACAGCGGTACATTCAGTACAGCAAATCACGCACTCAGGCAGAAGAGAGATGTTTTTGTTTTACCGGGCGATATTGAAAGCGGAAACTATGCGGGTTCAAATCTGCTTATAACTCAGGGCGCTTTTCCGATTTTCAGCGGTAAGGAGCTTATTTCCCACTATGACGGAGTAGAAAGAAAAAGCACATTCGGTAAACCTAAAAACGATAAGCCTTTTGAAAATGTTTCAGTTTCATCTGAGTTTTCTAAGAAATCAAGAAAGAAATCTGTAAAAAAAGCTAAAAAAACGGATCTGAAGTCTGAAGCTGCCGATGTTAAATCCGCAGAACCGGAAACATCAGAAAATAAAATAAAAAAAATTCCTGAAACTATTTCTAAAAATGCAGAAATGGTGTATAATTTAATGTCCGACGGTAATTGTACACTTGATGAGCTTACAAATCATTGTGAGCTTATGCCTTCAAAAATACTTGTGGCTCTTACGGAGCTTGAGCTGGAAGGTATAATTACAAAAACCGCTGATTCATACCGGATAGTCTGATAATCCGGCTTAAAGAAGAAATCCAATAGAAAAGGTGAAAAATATATGGCAAATCTTATTATTGTAGAGTCACCCTCCAAGGCAAAAACACTCAAGAATTACCTTGGAAGCGGTTATGAAATCATCGCATCAAAGGGTCACATCAGAGACCTTCCCGCAGCAAAGCTCAGCGTTGATATCAAAAATGACTTTGCACCTAAATACAGCATAGTAAAAGGAAAGGAAAAGCTTGTCAAAGAGCTCAGAGCTGCTGTTGCCGAGAGTGATGAAGTATTTCTTGCAACTGACCCTGACCGTGAAGGAGAAGCAATATCCTGGCATCTTGCTGAAATTCTCGGTCTTGACCTTGAAAAGCTTAACCGTGTTACTTTTAACGAAATTACAAAAACCGGTGTCAAAAACGGTATGTCCAACCCCAGAAAGGTTGATCTTGATCTTGTAAACGCTCAGCAGGCAAGAAGAATTCTCGATCGACTTGTTGGCTATAAGCTCAGTCCTTTCGTTTCTCAGAAAATCAGAAGAGGACTTTCCGCAGGACGAGTTCAGAGTGTTGCTGTAAGAATGATTGTTGACAGAGAAAATGAAATCAGAGCCTTTAAGCCTGAAGAATACTGGGAAATTGAAGGTAAATTCCTTTTTTCAAAGAAGAATGTTACAGCTCAGTTCTACGGTGACGAAAACGGTAAAATTGAGCTTAAGAATAAGGAGGATGCAGATGCAATTCTCAACAGACTTGACGGTGCATCCTATTACATCAGCTCCTTGAAAAACGGAACAAGAAAGAAAAATCCTGCTCCTCCTTTCATAACCTCAACTCTTCAACAGGAGGCTTCAAGACGTCTCGGCTTCCGTGCGGAGAGAACCATGAAAATTGCACAGGAGCTTTACGAAGGTGTCAATATTGAAGGATACGGCTCAATCGGTCTTATCACTTATATGAGAACCGACTCTCTCAGAATATCTGAGGAAGCAAGGCAGGCTACAAACGAGTATATTCTCGGTGCTTTCGGTGAAAAATATCTTCCCGAAAAGCCCAGATATTATAAATCAAGAAGCAATGCCCAGGACGGACACGAAGCTATCAGACCTTCAACTGTCAGCCTTACTCCTGATAAGGTTAAGGGCAGCTTAAGTGCAGAGCAGTATAAGCTTTACACCTTGATATGGAACAGATTTGTTGCTTCTCTTATGGCTTCCTGTGTTCAGAATACATCCAAGCTTGAAATCAGAAGTACCGTTTCGGGCGCTCCTGAAGAAAAATACTGTACCTTTACAGCGAGTGGATATTCCGTTAAATTTGACGGTTACACCGTACTTTACGATATGGGCGATACAGATGAGAAATCCAAGCTTCCTGCAGGTCTTGTAAGCGGTGAGCCTCTTAAGCTTAAGGAGCTTATTCCTTCTCAGCACTTTACTCAGCCGCCTGCAAGATATACGGAAGAATCACTTATCAAAACCCTCGAGGAAAACGGTGTCGGACGTCCCAGCACCTATGCAACTATTATTTCAACAATAACAAAGCGTGAATATGTTGAAAGAAAGTCAAAGCAGCTTATTCCTACCGAACTTGGTGAAGCAATAGTAAATCTTCTCAAGGAGAAGTTCAAGAATATAGTAAATGTAAAGTTTACCGCACAGATGGAAACTGACCTTGATATGGTTGGTGAAGGCAAGGAAGATTACATCAGAATGCTTCACAACTTCTACGATGATTTTGAAGTAAACCTTCAGAAGGTCAAGAAGGAAATGGAGGGCGTGAAAATTCAGCTCCAGGAGGATATTACTGATATTCCTTGCGAAAAATGCGGCAGAATGATGGTTATAAAAACCGGACGCTTCGGCAAATTCCTCGCTTGTCCCGGATATCCTGAATGTAAAACAACCAAGCCCTATGTTGTTGAAACAAATGCAAAGTGTCCTGTATGTTCAGGTAAGGTAATTTCTAAAAAATCCAAGAGGGGATATACCTTCTTCGGATGTGAGAACTGGCCCGGATGTAATTTTATGACCTGGGATAAGCCCACTGATGAAATTTGTCCTGAATGCGGCAAATCTTTGTTCAAGGGCAAGGGCGGGATTTTATCCTGTCTTGATGAAAAATGTTCATATCAGACTAAACCTAAGAAAAAGAAATAAAAGGCGGTGAGAATAATGGCACAGGAAGTTAAGGTTATCGGCGGCGGCCTTGCAGGCGTTGAAGCTGCATGGCATCTTGCAAATAAGGGCTACAAGGTGAAGCTTTATGAAATGAAGCCTGAAAAATATTCTCCTGCCCATAAGCTTCCGCTTTTAGCTGAGCTCGTGTGTTCAAATTCTCTTAAAGCCAAGCGTATTGAATCGGCGGCAGGTCTTCTTAAAGAGGAAATGCGCGTTCTCGGTTCAATCTGTATGGAGTGTGCAGATAAATGTGAGGTGCCGGCAGGCGGTGCGCTTGCTGTTGACAGAAATGAGTTTTCAAAGCTTATAACCGAAAAAATCAAAGCTCACGAAAACATTGAAATCATCTGTCAGGAGGTAACTGAAATTCCTCAGGGTGATGTCATCATTGCGGCAGGCCCCCTTGCTTCTGACAGCTTGAGCGACAGTATTTCTGAGCTTTGCGGTGCAGGTCTTCACTTTTTTGATGCGGCAGCTCCGATTGTCACACTTGAAAGCATCAATTCCGATAAGGCTTTTACTGCTTCAAGATACGACCGAGGCGGTGAAGATGATTACATCAACTGCCCGATGAATAAAGAAGAATACGAAGCTTTTTATGAAGCACTTATAAACGCTGAAGGTGCGTCCTTGCATTCCTTCGATAAGCGTAAGGACTTTTATGAGGGCTGTATGCCGATTGAGGTTCTTGCTTCCAGAGGTAAGGATACAATGCGCTTCGGACCGATGAAGCCTGTAGGACTTCGTGACCCGAAGACGGGACACAGGCCCTGGGCTGTACTTCAGCTGAGAAAAGAAAACAGTGTGGGAACGATGTATAATCTTGTCGGTTTTCAGACTAATCTGAAATTCGGCGAACAAAAGAGAGTTTTCTCGATGATTCCGGCTCTTGAAAATGCTGAGTTTGTCAGATACGGGGTTATGCACCGTAACACTTTTATTGACTCACCCAGGCTTCTTAACGGAGATTTCAGCTTCAGAACAAGAAGTAATCTTTTCTTTGCAGGTCAGATTACCGGTGTTGAGGGTTATATGGAATCTGCGGCGAGCGGAATTATGGCAGGCATAAATATGGCAAGAAGGCTGGCTGATAAAGAAACCATCGTTTTACCCGAAACAACAATGATCGGTGCTTTAAGCAGATATATAAGCGACGAAAGTGTTGCTGATTTTCAGCCGATGGGCGCAAATTTCGGCGTTTTACCAGCAATTGAACCTAAGATAAGAGATAAAAAAGAACGTTATGCAGCGCTTGCAAAACGGGGTATTGATGCATTGAGAGAATGTCTTGAAGGCAGGGATATATAATGAATTTTACAGAATTTGAGAATATAATCGGATACACCTTTAAAAATAAGTCACTTTTGATAACAGCTCTTACTCATTCTTCTTATGCTAACGAAAAGCATACTGACGGTGAGTGCAACGAAAGACTTGAATTTCTTGGCGACTCTGTGCTTGGTGTAATTACTGCAGAATATTTTTATCATAATCTTAACCATCTTCCTGAAGGCGAAATGACTAAAAAAAGAGCTGCTTGTGCATGTGAAAAATCTCTTTTTAATTTCGCTAAGGAGATAAATCTCGGAAAGTACATACTTCTCGGCAGAGGAGAGGAAAACACTAACGGCAGAAACCGTGCTTCTATTCTTGCCGATGCCTTTGAAGCTGTTATTGCTGCAATATATCTTGACGGCGGACTTGAAGAGGCACGAAGCTTCGTTCTTGATTTCGTTAAAAAGGCTGCTACTCAGCAGGTGAGCTTCAGAGATTACAAAACAGAGCTTCAGGAAATAATACAGAAGAATCCCGATGAGCACCTTACATACGTTGTAGTCGGGGAGAGCGGTCCCGATCACGATAAGCGGTTTGAGGTTGAGGTAAGACTCAACAGAAACGTTATGGGATGCGGCATCGGTAAAAGCAAGAAGCTTGCAGAGCAGCAGGCTGCAAAGCAGGCTCTTGAGCTTATGGGTATAAAGAGTTGAAGCACATTAATGTAGCCTTATTTGTTCCGGATTTAGGCTGCCCTCACAGATGCAGCTTCTGTAATCAGAAAACAATTTCAGGTAAAACAGCACCGGTAACTGCTGAGGATATCGAAAAAGCAGTTTTAACTGCAATCGAAACATCCGACTGCAATGACGGAGAGATTGCATTTTTCGGAGGCAGTTTTACTGCTATTGACAGGTGTTATATGATTGAGCTTCTGTCAAAGGCTAAGTCATATATCGATAAAGGCCTTTTCAGAGGAATACGTATTTCAACAAGACCTGATTGTATTGATTTACAGACACTTGAAATTCTTAAATCATACGGTGTTACTTCAATCGAACTCGGATGCCAGAGTATGGATGATGATGTTTTAAGACTGAATAACAGAGGTCATAACAGCAATGCGGTAGTGAATGCAGCAAAGCTTATAAAGCAGTCCGGTTTTGAATTTGGCGTTCAGATGATGACCGGTCTTTACGGTGACACACCGGAAAAATCTTTACAGACTGCAAAGAAGCTGATTGAACTCGGTCCGGATACTGCAAGAATATATCCTACGGTTGTTCTTGAAGGAACTAAGCTTGAAAGATTATACAGAAGCGGAGAGTATGTACCTCAGAACCTCGGTGAAGCCGTTGATTTGTGTGCAGAGCTGCTGATGATGTTCAATGAAAACAACATCCGAGTTATCCGTCTCGGTCTTCATTCGGGCGGAAATGTTGAAGACGGCTTCGTTGCAGGAGCATATCATCCCGCTTTCAGAGAGCTTTGTGAAAGCAGAATATATTTTAATCTTGCTGAACAAGAGCTTCGGAATTGTGAAATAAGTAACGGAAATATTGAGATAACAGTCGGAAAAAGTTATGTCTCTATGCTGACGGGACAGAAAAAAATCAATATAAAAAAACTTAACGACAAAGGCTATAAGGTCAGAATAGTACAGGACGAAACATATCCTAAATATAAAATAACAGTGCGAGGAATTTAAAAATGACATTAAAAGCACTTGAAATGCAGGGCTTCAAATCCTTTCCTGAGAAAACAACATTGAATTTCGGCAAAGGTATAACAGCTGTTGTCGGTCCTAACGGTAGCGGAAAAAGTAATATTTCCGATGCGGTACGTTGGGTTCTCGGCGAGCAGTCGAGTAAGTCTCTTCGCGGCTCAAAGATGGAGGACGTTATTTTTGACGGTACCAAAATCAGAAAAGCTCACGGATTTGCTCAGGTAACACTCCGCCTTGATAATGCCGATAAAAACCTGAAGGGCTATGACAGTGATGAGGTATCTGTAACAAGACGTTATTACCGTTCAGGTGAAAGTGAATATAAAATCAACGGTGTAAATGTACGTCTTAAGGATGTTCATGAGCTGTTTATGGATACCGGTCTTGGCAGAGACGGATATTCAATGGTCAGCCAGGGTAAAATTGCCGACATGGTCAGCGGTAAGGGTAAGGAATGCCGCGAAATGCTTGAAGAAGCAGCAGGCATTTCTTCATACAGATACAGACGTAACGACTCACTCAAAAAGCTGTCTCAGGCTGAAGAAAATCTCATAAGACTCAGAGATATTCTTACCGAGCTTGAAAGCAGAATCGGTCCTCTTAAAAATCAGAGTGAAAAGGCTCAGAAATTTCTTGTTCTCGCTGACGAAAAGAAGGAAATCGAAATCGGACTGTGGCTTTATAACATTGATAAGCTCAGAGAAAATCTCAGTAAGCAGCAGGATAACATTGCCATTGCTAACGGACATTACGAAAAGGTTGAGAAAGAGCTTTCTGAAATAGAGGCATCTATAGAAAAATGCATATCTGACACACAG
Organism: Acutalibacteraceae bacterium; assembly: GCA_045544675.1. GTDB lineage: Bacteria > Bacillota > Clostridia > Oscillospirales > Acutalibacteraceae > UBA6857. Next base: position 21,113 of record JAZPZK010000069.1, on the reverse strand, counting down.
AATATCAATATTGAGATCGATGAAATCAGAAACGGAATATCTGAGCTTGAAGAAAAAGCAGCGAATGCGGCAGGCGAGCAGGCAGTTCTCAGAAATTCAATCGAGCATAACAATGAAACAATTGAGAGAATCGGAAGAGACAGAGATGATTCCGAAAACAGTCAGCAGCAACTCCTCAAGGAAATTCAGACTGAAGAAAAGCTGATAAATCAGATAATTTCAATACGTACAGAAAAGAGCAGTCAGCTTAAAAACGCAGAGCAAGAGCTTGAAAAGCTGCAGTTTGAGGGCGGTTCTCTTGATGAGGAAAGCTCAGAAATTGCAAGGTTTGTAACAGAGCTTACAAAGGAGCTTTCTGATTGCCGCGTTGCATATTCAACTGCAATGTCATCAATCAGTGAAATCAAGTCACGAGTTGAAATTATTGACCAGCTTATCTTCGGAAAGAGAGAATCTGCAGATCTTCTTTCTCAGGAGGTTTCTAAAAAGGAAAAGTCAATTTCCGATGCTGATAACAATATTATATCAATCAATAACTCGATTAAGGGCTATACCCTGCGTCTTAACACAAAGAACGAAAAAGCCGATACAAGCAAAAAAGAGCTTGACAATTTGATTTTTGAATCTCAGCGCACAACTTCCAAGGTTAAAATGCTTGAAGAGCTTGAAAAGAACATGGAAGGCTATTCGGGTGCAGTTAAGAAGATAATAAAAGAAAGTCAAAAGGGCTCACTTAAGGGTATTCACGGAACAATTTCACAGCTTATTACTGTTGAAACCGAGTATGCTGTAGCTATCGAAACAGCTTTGGGCAATGCAATCCAGAACATTGTAACTGATACGGAAAATGATGCTAAGAATGCTATCAATCTTCTTAAGTCTTCAAATTCAGGACGTGCAACCTTCCAGCCTATTTCCGCTGTAAAGGGCAAAGAGCTTGAAGAAAAGGACATCGGCGATTGTTTCGGTTATATTGATATTGCTGCAAATCTTCTTAAATGTGACGAAAAATACAGAGAGATTGTTTGCTCTCTTCTCGGTAAGGTTGTTGTTGCAGAAGATCTTACAAGTGCAATAGCAATTGCCAAGAAATATTCTCACAGATTCAAGATTGTTACTCTTGACGGTCAGGTTATCAATGCAGGCGGCTCAATGACCGGCGGTTCACAGGCTCAGTCTACAGGTATTCTTTCAAGAGGTACCGAAATAGAAAGACTTAAAAGCAAGGAATCCGTTCTCAAAGGTGAACTTTCAGAAAAGCAGAAGGCTTATGATTTTCTCATTAAAGAGATCGAAGCAATTGAAGCTGAATTGAATAATGAAAAAGCAGAGCTTGTTTCTGCTCAGGAAGAAAAAATCCGTCTTCAGGGCGAATATAACCTAACATTACAGCAGTATAAGGATGCTAAGGATGCTCTCGATAACCTTATAAGTGAAAAGAGCAGTGCTGATGAAAGAGTTTATGCAATTGAAGGTGAATGTGAGCTTCACAAAGAGAAAATTGATGAGCTTACAAGAAAAATCACTGAAAATGAAAACAAACTCATCCTTCTTGACGGCAGAAAAAGTGAGCTTTCAGGCCGCAGGGAAGAATTGACAGCTGATATTTCAAAGCTGAATCTTGATATTCACGGTGCGGACAGAGATCTTAGTGCGAGAAATCAGGCGTTAGGACTTCTTAAAGCACGTCTTGTAAGTCAGGAGGATAAGGATAAGGAGCTGGATAAGGAAATTGAGCTTATTAAGCTCAAAAACATAGAAATTGAACAGGAAATCAAAGCACTTGAAGAGCTTGCACACAGCTTTGCTGAGTCAAACAGACTTGCAAAAGAACAGATAGCGGCTTTACAGAAGCAGAGAAGTGCTACTGAGGAAAAATCTCAGGCACAGCGTACTCTTGAAAGAACAAAAACTGCTGAAAGAGAAAAAATCAGCGGAGAGCTTGCAAGGCTCGAAGAGCGTAAGGATACAATGCTCAAGGAATATGACGATACCGTTAATAAGCTTTATGATGAATATCAGCTTACAAAACGTGAAGCTGAAGCAATCGGCGAAAAGCCTGAGGATCCCAAGGGCGCACAAAGAAGACTTCACGAGATAAAGAATTCCATCAGAGCACTCGGCTCAGTTAATGTCGGTGCTATTGAGGAATATAAGGAAGTCAAGGAACGTTATGAGTTTATGTCCACTCAGGTTGAGGATGTGGAAAAGAGCAAGAAGGAGCTTATCCGTCTTATCGAGGAGCTTACCTATAAGATGAGCCATCAGTTCCGTGAGCAGTTCGTCAAGATAAATGATAACTTCAACGAGACCTTCCGTGAGCTTTTCGGTGGTGGTAAGGCAGAGCTTATACTTGAAAATCCCGCTGACGTGCTTGAGAGCAACATTGACATCAAGCTGCAGCCTCCGGGAAAGAACGTCAAGCGTCTTGACTCACTTTCAGGCGGTGAAAAGGCACTTTCGGCAATTGCGCTTCTCTTTGCCATTATGAAGGTCAATCCTGCACCCTTCTGCATCTTCGACGAGGTTGAGGCAGCTCTTGACGATGTTAACGTACAGAGATACGCTCAGTACGTACGCAGAATGACAGACAACACACAGTTTATTCTTATAACCCACAGACGCGGTACTATGGAAGAAGCGGATATGCTTTACGGTATCACAATGCAGGAGCAGGGCGTATCAAAGCTTCTTGAACTCAAAACCGCTGAGCTTGCCAAAAAGCTCGGAATTGCTCAATAAGGAGGTAACAAAATGGGTATATTTAAAAAGTTCGGCTTCGGTCTTAAGAAAACCCGTGAGGGTATGACCGGCAGAATAGAAGATGTTCTCGGTGCATATGAAGAAATTACCGAGGACTTATATGAAGACCTTGAGGAAGCTCTCATAATGGGCGACGTCGGAATGAAAACCGCTGTTGACATTGTTGCAGAACTTCGCAAAAGAGTAAACCACAATGAGGTGCGCAATCCTAAGCACGCAAAGATGATAATTGCCGATATCGTTGCAGATATGATTGACGGCGGCGAGGATATGGGACTTATAACAATTCCTTCGATTATTCTTGTAATCGGCGTTAACGGTGTGGGTAAAACAACCACAATCGGTAAGCTTGCCGCTATGTATAAGAAAGAGGGCAAGAAGGTAATTCTCGGTGCGGCTGATACCTTCAGAGCGGCGGCTATTGAGCAGCTCGAGGTATGGGCAGACAGAGCAGGCGTTGATATAGTGAAGCACAAGGAGGGTGCAGACCCTGCGGCAGTTGTTTACGATACAATCAGCGCCGGTATTGCAAGAGATTGTGACATCATCATCTGTGATACAGCAGGCAGACTTCACAATAAGAAAAATCTTATGGATGAGCTTGCAAAAATATACAGAGTTGTTGAAAAGCAGCTTCCCTATGCTGACCGTGAGATTCTTCTCGTACTTGATGCTACGACCGGTCAGAATGCGGTAAGTCAGGCAAAGGAGTTTATGAATGTTGCCGAGCTTACGGGTATCGCGCTGACAAAGCTTGACGGTACTGCAAGAGGCGGCGTAGTCCTTGCGATAAAGAATGAGCTTAAGCTTCCTGTTAAGTTTATAGGTGTCGGAGAGCAGATTGACGACCTTCAGCCCTTCAAGCCTGCGGTTTTTGCAAAGGCACTCTTTGAGGATACCTCAACCGTTGAGGAGGAATAAGAGATGAAAATCCTTATTGCTACACATAATATGCATAAGCTTACGGAAATGGCAAGAATCCTCGGACCTATGGGTTACGAGGTAGTTACCGATACAGATTTAGGCTTTACCCTTACCGAGGCAGAGGAAAACGGAGAGACCTTTCTCGATAACGCCCGTATAAAGGCCGAAAGCGGCTGTAGGGAAAGCGGTCTTCCCTGCATAGCCGATGACAGCGGACTTTGTGTTGATGCTTTAGGCGGTGAGCCGGGCGTATTTTCCGCAAGATACAGCGGTGAGCACGGCGATGATGAAGGCAATAATCAAAAGCTTCTCAGAAACCTTGAGTCAGTACCGACAGAGAAAAGAACGGCACGCTTTGAGTGTGCAATCTGTGTAAGCTTTCCCGACGGTAAGGAAATTACCGCAGAGGGCAGATGCGAGGGCTGGATAGGCTATGAAAAAAGAGGCTGCAACGGATTTGGCTATGACCCTCTTTTTATGGTCGGTGATAAAAGCTTCGCGGAGCTTTCAGCAGAAGAGAAGGACGCCGTCAGCCACAGAGGTAATGCACTCAAGGCATTGAGAGAGAAGTTTATTGCTTGTGCAGACGGTGCATCAGATATATAACAGAATTAAGGAGTATACAAATGACAGGTAAAGAAAGAGCTGCTTTCAGAGCTCAGGCTAATCACCTCGAACCTCTTTTTCATGTAGGTAAGGGTGGAATGAGCGATGCTCTTATTAAGCAGACAGATGATGCTCTCAGAGCAAGAGAGCTAATAAAGGTAAAGGTTCTTCTTGAATCTTCACCCATAACACCGAGAGAAACAGCCGACGAGCTTGCAAAGGCTACAGGTGCTGAGGTTATTCAGGTTATAGGCGGTGTTATTGTGCTTTACAGAGAAAGCCCCGAGCTTAAGGAAAAAGCAGCACAGAAGGAAAAGAATATTAAAAAAGCAGCCAAACTCAAAAGAGAAAAGGCTATTGCGGAAAAGAAGGAAAACAAAAAGAAGTTCCGTTTTACCGGTAACGTGTCAAAGGGCAGAAAGTAATGCGTATAGGTATATACGGCGGCACATTCAATCCGCCACATGCAGGACATTTAAGACTTGCTGAAGAAATGCTTGAAGCGGCAAGTCTTGACAAAATTATTGTTATTCCCGCCTCGACGCCGCCCCATAAGTCAGACAGCGGACTTATAAGCGAAGAGCACAGACTGAATATGTGCTCAATGGCATTCAGTGACAGTCGCTTTGAGGTTTCCGACCTTGAAATAAAACGTAAGGGAAAAAGCTATACCTTCGATACGGTCTCACAGCTTAAGAAGGAGTATCCCGATGATGAGCTGTTTCTGATAATCGGTTCGGATATGCTTCTGAGCTTTGACAAGTGGTACAGATATGAAGATATTCTCAGTGAGGTTACTCTTTGTGTAGCCACAAGAGAGGACGAAATCTCGGCAGAACAGCTTTTATCCTATGCCGAGGAAGCATTAAAGCTAAACAGGGAGGATATCATTGTTTCATCGATGAGAGCCTTCGAGTGTTCATCCACAGACGTGAGAAGGCTGATAAGAGAAGGGGACAGCACAGGTGCTTTTCTACCTGAAAAAGTAGAAAAATACATCTGCGAAAACGGGATATATTCCGACGAATACACCCCTTGGCGAAAGCTTCTCAGATCACGCCTTATCGAAAAGAGATACATTCATTCTCTGAACGTTGCCGACAGTGCGAGAGAGCTTGCGAGGAAGTACGGTGCTGACGAAGAGAAGGCATATTTTGCAGGTCTTGTTCACGATATAATGAAAAATGCGAGTGAAGAAGAACAGTTGCAAATTATGGAAAAAGGTGGTATAATCCTTAGCCGTACGGAAAAAGCAAACAGAAAGCTGTGGCACGCTATGGCAGGTGAAGCCTATCTGCGGCTCGAAATGGGTATAACCGACAGAGATATACTCAATGCTGTCAGATACCACACAACGGGCAGAGCATGTATGAGCCTGCTTGAAAAGGTTGTTTATATTGCCGACTATATCTCTGTCGAAAGAGATTACGACGATGTTGATGTAATGCGTGAGCTTTCAATGAATATGGGGCTTGACGAAGCGGCACTTTATGCGCTGAAGTTTTCGTTCAGGTCACTTTCCAAAAAGGAAAAGCTTATTCACACCGATAGCGTGGAATACTATAATGAATTAATTGTTCAAAAGGGGAGGTAAGATATGATGACAGAGCTTGAAAAAGTAAAAGAAATAGTAAAAATTCTTGATAATAAGAAAGCAAGAGATATTAAGGCTATTGAAATAACAGAGCATTCAATAGTTGCAGATTATTTTGTTATTGTTTCAGGTACATCAAACACTCACGTCAAGGCACTTGCAGATGAGGTTGAGTATGAAATGAAGCAAAAGGGCGTTGATCCTTATCACGTTGAAGGCAAAGCTACAGGCTGGATTCTTCTTGATTATAACAGTATTCTTGTTCATGTTTTTACCGAGGAAACAAGAGAATATTATAACCTTGAAAGACTCTGGCAGGATGCCAAGGAAATTGATTTATCCGATGTTGTTACAGAGGACTGAATAATAAACTAATTAAACGGAGTGATAAATTTGTATTACGATTTTAAAAACGCAGAAAAGAAATGGCAGGATAAATGGGAGCAGGCAGGCGTTTTCCGTGCTCAGGATAACAGCGATAAGAAGAAATTCTATGCTCTTGTTGAGTTCCCTTATCCCAGCGGCAGCGGTATGCATGTAGGACATATCAAGGCTTATTCAGGTCTTGAGGTTGTTTCACGTAAGCGCAGAATGGAAGGCTATAACGTGCTTTTCCCCATCGGCTTTGATGCGTACGGCCTTCCCACAGAAAACTCAGCTATCAAAACAGGTGTCCATCCCAGACAGCTTACGGATAATAATATAGCAAAGTTCACCTCGCAGCTTAAGAGAGTAGGCTTCTCCTTCGATTGGGACAGAGTGGTTGATACCACAGAAGAGGGCTACTATAAGTGGACCCAGTGGATTTTCCTTAAGATGTTTGAAAACGGACTTGCTTTCAGAGACAAGACTCTCGTTAACTATTGCCCCTCATGTAAGGTTGTTCTCTCAAACGAGGACTCTCAGGGCGGTAAGTGCGACATCTGCCACAGCGACATCGTACAGAAATCCAAGGACGTATGGTATCTTCGTATTACCGAATATGCAGACAAGCTTCTTGACGGCCTCAAGGACGTTGACTATCTTCCCAATGTAAAGCTTCAGCAGGAAAACTGGATAGGTAAGTCAACAGGTGCTTTTGTAAACTTCAAGGTCAAGGATACAGATGAAACCCTCAGAATTTACACAACACGTCCCGATACACTTTTCGGTGTAACTTTTATGGTTATGGCTCCCGAGCATCCTATGCTTGATAAGTATCAGGCTATGATTTCGAACTTCGCAGATGTTGAAAATTACAGAAACGAATGTGCAAAGAAGACAGAATTTGAGCGTACTCAGCTCGTAAAGGATAAGACAGGCGTAAAGCTTTCAGGCTTTGTAGCAATTAATCCCGTTAACGGTAAGGAAATTCCCATCTTCATTTCCGACTATGTTATGATGGGCTACGGTACAGGTGCAATTATGGCTGTACCTGCACATGACCAGCGTGACTACGACTTCGCTAAGAAGTTCGGCATTGATATTATTGAGGTTATCAAGGGCGGAGACATCTCCGTTGAAGCTTATACCGGTGACGGTGAAATGGTTAACTCCGACTATCTCAACGGATATAAGGATAAGAAGAGCTCAATAGCAAGAGTACTCACTGAGCTTGAAAAGCAGGGTATAGGCGAAAAGGGTGTTCAGTATAAGATGAAGGACTGGGCATTCAACCGTCAGCGTTATTGGGGCGAGCCCATTCCCATCGTACACTGCGAAAAGTGCGGAATGGTTGCCGTACCTTATTCAGAGCTTCCTCTTAAGCTTCCCAAGGTTGAAAACTTTGAGCCCGGTCAGGACGGTGAAAGCCCCCTTGCAAAGATTGATTCCTTCGTAAACTGCAGCTGTCCCAAGTGCGGCGGTGCAGCAAAGAGAGAAACTGATACAATGCCTCAGTGGGCAGGCTCATCATGGTACTTCCTTCGTTATATCGATCCTCATAACGATAATGAACTTGCTAATATGGAAAAGCTTAAATACTGGATGCCAGTTGACTGGTACAACGGCGGTATGGAGCACGTAACACGTCACCTTATATATTCACGCTTCTGGCATAAGTTCCTTTACGATATCGGTGCAGTACCCTGCGAAGAGCCTTATGCAAAGCGTACTGCTCAGGGCCTTATCCTCGGTCCTGACGGTGTTAAGATGAGTAAGTCACGCGGTAATGTTATCGACCCCAACGAGGTTGTTGATGCTTTCGGTGCTGACGTACTTCGTACTTATGTACTCTTTATGGGCGACTACGAGCAGGCAGCTCCCTGGTCAGAAAACTCCGTAAAGGGCTGTAAGAGATTTGTAGACAGAATCTGGAATCTTCAGGAAATTCTCACTGACGGTGACGAATTCTCAGCAGAGCTTTCATCCTCATTCCACAAGACCATCAAGAAGGTAAGTGAGGATATTGAGGCTCTCAAATATAACACTGCAATTGCGGCTCTTATGACCCTTCTTAATGCAGTTTACAATAAGGGTACAATCAATAAGGCAGAGCTTAAGGCGCTTCTTCTCCTTGTCAATCCCTTTGCTCCTCACGTTACAGAAGAAATCAACGAGGCAGTATTCGGCGACGGCTTACTTGCAGTAACCGAGTGGCCCTCATTTGACGAGGCAAAGTGTGTTGACGATACGATTGAAATCGTTGTTCAGATTAACGGTAAGGTAAGAGCAAAGCTCAACGTTGCCGCAGACATCAGCTCCGAGGATGCTATTGCTGCTGCAAAGGCAGACGAAAAGATTGCTGAGGAAATTGCAGGAAAAACTGTAATCAAAGAGCTCTATGTTAAGGGCAGACTTGTAAATATCGTTATAAAATAACAATTACAACTTAAAAAAGACAAAAAGAGTGTATAATATTAAAAAAATTCTCTTGACAAGTCAATTTTAATACTGTATAATAATCTGCGTATCCATAATGGAAATATACCCCTGCTAACAGGTAAGGGAGGGAAATATAAATGAGTCAGGTAAAAGTAAAAGAGAACGAGTCACTCGACAGCGCTCTCAGACGTTTCAAGAGACAGACTTCACGCGATGGCATTATTCAGGAAGTTCGTAAAAGAGAACACTATGAAAAGCCCTCAGTAGCAAGAAAGAAGAAGTCTGAAGCTGCTCGTAAGCGCAAATTTAAGTAATCAAACTAAAATCGCCCGCAGTTTTTTCGGGCGATTTTTGTCATTTATATTTATTTGAAAGGCAGGAAAAAATAATGCTTGAAAGCCTCAAAAACTTTTTTAATGATAATAATTCAGCTGCTCTTATTATGAGCGAAGAAAATATATCCTATTTCACAGCTTTTCACTCAACAAACGGTTATCTTGTTGTGACAAAGGAAAAATCATACTTCTTGACCGATAGCAGATATATTGAAGCAGCACAGAATAAAATCACCACCTGTGATGAAATCCTTCTTCTTAAAAATATGAAGGTTGATATTGCAGCACTGCTCAGAAAGCTCGGCATAAATACTCTTCACCTTGAATGTGAAAGAACAACCGTTTCACGTTGCCTTGAAATAACTAAAGCAATGGAGTTTGCAGAAATTATCTGTGACGGTGAGCTTGATAAAGCGATAGATGAAATCAGAATAATCAAGAATCAGCAGCAGGTAGATCTTATTGTCAAAGCGCAAAGAATTGCTGAAAAAGCCTTTGATCATATATTAGGCTTTATTTCTGTTGATAAAACAGAAAAGGAAGTAGCTCTTGAGCTTGAATACTTTATGCTCAAAAACGGTGCCGATGCACTTTCCTTTGAAACAATTGCAGTCAGCGGTAAAAACAGCTCACTTCCTCACGGTGTACCCTCTGATAAAAAGATTGAAAGAGGGGACTTTATCACTATGGATTACGGTGCAACCGTCGGCTTCTATCATTCTGATATGACAAGAACAGTAGCGGTTGGTGAAGTATCGTCAAAACAGGCTGAGGTGTACGAAACAGTTCTTGCTTCACAGCTTGCAGGCCTTGAAAAAATCAGAGCCGGTGTACATTGCAGAGATGTTGATGAGGTCTCACGTGAACTCATCAGAAATGCAGGCTACGGTGAATATTTCGGTCACGGTCTAGGTCACGGTGTCGGTGTTGAAATTCACGAAAAGCCCACCCTTAATCCTTCAAGCTCTGAAATTCTTGTTCCGGGACATATTGTTACAGTCGAGCCGGGTATCTATCTTCCCGGTGAATTCGGTGTCAGAATTGAAGATATGGCCCTTGTAACAGATGAAGGGTGCATAAATCTTACTAATTGTGAAAAGAAGCTGATTGTTTTATAATTTTCAGTATTTATCGGGGAGATTCTTATGTACGAAAACGAAATTAAAATTGAAAAAGCCTTACTTGTCAGCGTTGATACAGGTGATTTTGATGCCGAAGTATCTATTGATGAGCTCGAAGAGCTTGCAAAAACTGCAGGTGCAGAAGTTGTCGGTAAGGTTATACAGAAAAAGGAGTCTCCCGAGAAAGCTACCTTTGTCGGTGTCGGAAAGCTTGCCGAAATTATAACCTTTTGTCAGACCAATGATGTTGATCTTCTCATTTTTGACAGTGAGCTTTCTCCTTCTCAGCAGAGAAATCTTGAAACTCTGACTAAAGTGCGCGTCATTGACAGAACGATGCTTATTCTTGATATTTTTGCAATGAGAGCCAGAACAAGTGAAGGTAAGCTTCAGGTTGAGCTTGCTCAGCTTAAATATCAGTTGCCCCGACTTGCAGGTCAGGGTACGTCACTTTCAAGACTTGGCGGCGGTATCGGTACCAGAGGTCCCGGTGAAACCAAGCTTGAAAGTGATAAAAGACATATAAGAAGGCGTGTTCAGAAACTTGAAGAGGAGCTCAAAGAGCTTGAAAAGCGCCGTAATCAGATGCACAAGCGCCGCGAAAAGGACGGTGTGCAGACAGTCGCCATTGTGGGCTACACCAATGCGGGCAAGTCTACGCTTATGAATGCGCTTACCGATGCAGGTGTGCTTGCGCAGAATAAGCTTTTTGCCACGCTTGATCCTACGGCAAGAGCCTTGAATCTGCCTGACGGAAGACAGGTTATGCTTGTTGATACTGTTGGTCTTATCAGAAGGCTTCCCCATAAGCTTGTTGAAGCCTTCAAATCAACACTTGAAGAAGCTAGTCACGCTACGGTTATTCTCAATGTTTGTGATGCATCGGATGAACACGCTTCGGAGCATCTTGAGGTTACTAAAAATCTGCTCAATGAATTAGGCTGTCAGGGTAAGCCGGTTATATCTGTTATGAATAAATGTGACCTTGTAGGTGACATTTATTCTATGCGTACCTTCGGAAAAACAGTTATGATTTCTGCTCTTGAGAAGAAAGGCTTCGAAGAATTGGTTGAGGCTGTGATGAATGAGCTTCCGCCGACACGACGTAAGGCTGAGCTTCTTATTCCCTTCAGCGCAGGTGCTATTGCTGCCAGAATACGGAACGAGGGTGCCGTAGAATTTGAAGAATACCGTCCTGACGGACTTTATATGCGCGCAATAGTGGATATTAACCTTCTTCAGTCAATAGATCAGTGGATTCTTCCGACGGAATAAAGAATGTATGCATAAAACCGCCAAGCTCAATGTTTGATACATCTCCTCCGACAACAACACCGTTATATATCAGCAGGTTTCCTCTGATTGTACCGTTGCTGTTTTCGTAACCGGGATAATTTGTTATTTCATAAGACCAGGATTTAACGCGTACGCCTTTATATATTTCGAGGTCAAGACCCTGCTTTTTCTGGATTTCGTTATACTGTGAATATACCTCGTCAAATTCTTCAGGAATCACAACCTCCTTTACCTCAACCGGGTCAGGGTTAACATTCCATCCGAATTGCGAAAAGAATGATATCCTTTCTTCTGCTGAAGACGCCTTCATATTCACACCGCTGACAGTTGAGGCAGGAACAACCTCCTGTCTTGATACATAAACCAATCCGCCTATTATTGCAACTACACTCACCAATGCAATTATTGCGAATTTTTTAAGTTTATCTGATTTTATTGATACAACAAACATGAGCAATCCACCTATCATAATCTTTTTTGTAAAATAATATGCAAATCCTATTTCAATAATTACACAGAGGTGTTACATGGAACACATAGCATACAATTCCCGCAATACAATACATAAAAGCAAATTCGGAGCTGCAACGAACGGTGAAAATATCGTTTTCAAGGTAGTTTTGCCGCGTAGCCTGCAATGCTCCACAGTTTATCTTGTTATAAAAAGCGACAAAGGTGATTATGAATATAAACCGTTTAAATGGCTTTCTATGCAGGGTGATAATGAGGAATGGTGGGCTCTTGGCTATACCGTAGGTGAACCTGATATATACTTTTATCATTTTCAGTTTGATACTCCCTGGGGCAGGATGACAATTAAACACAACGGTGATTGTCTCGGAGTTTTGTCAAAGGGCAGCCTTGACTGGCAGCTTACCGTCTACGACAAAAAATTCAGAACTCCGGAATGGCTTAAGGGTGGCATATTCTATCAGATTTTTCCCGACAGATTCAATTTTTCGGGTGCTGTAAAGCAAAATATACCTGATGGACGTATTCTCAGAACAGACAGAGAAAACGAGCCTTATTGGAAGCCGACACCCGAAGGAAAGGTCCTTAACAACGATTATTTTCAGGGAGACCTTAAGGGAATTAAAGAAAAACTCGGCTATTTAAAGAGCCTTGGTGTTACTTGCCTTTATCTTAACCCTATTTTTGAGGCGAACAGCAATCACAGATATGATACGGCTGACTATGAAAAAATAGACCCGCTTCTCGGAACGGAAGAGGACTTCAGAGCGCTTTGTGCCGATGCTGAGAAGCTCGGTATTTCGATAATACTTGACGGTGTTTTCAGCCACACCGGTGACGACAGTAAATATTTCAATAAATATGGCAGATATAATACTCTCGGAGCTTACCAGTCTACCGAATCACCTTATCATAAGTGGTATAAATTTATCGACTTTCCTGATAAATATCATTCATGGTGGGGGATAAGCATATTGCCTGAGGTGATAGAAGAATCACCCGATTTCATAAGCTACATTGCCGGTGAAAATGGTATTGCGAGAAAGTGGCTCAAGGCAGGCGCCAGAGGATGGCGTCTCGACGTTGCAGATGAGCTTCCCGATGTTTTTCTTGATGAATTCAGAAAAGCTGTAAAAAGTGAAAATCCTGAAGCACTTGTGCTCGGTGAAGTATGGGAAGATGCATCAAATAAATTCAGCTACGGTGAAAGAAGAAGATATTTTGGCGGCAAACAGCTCGACAGCGTTATGAATTATCCTTTTGCTGAGGCAATTATCAGTTTTATCAGATCAGGTATAGTAGAGGGCTTTTCCGATAAGATACTCACAATACTTGAAAATTACCCGAAATGCTGTGTTGATGTATTGATGAATCATATAGGTACGCACGATACTATGCGTGCAATAACCCAGCTTGCAGGTGAAAGCTGTGAATACCGCGACAGAGATTGGCAAAGCAGAACTCACCTTACCGATGAACAATATAAAAAAGGCGTTAATCTTGTGAAGCTTGCTTCTGTTATACAGTTCACATTGCCCGGAGTTCCTTGCATTTATTACGGAGATGAAGCCGGTATGCAGGGTTATAAGGATCCGTTCAACCGTTTCTGTTATCCGTGGGGTAAAGAAAACGCTGAGCTTCTTGAGCACTACATTTCTCTTGGTAAGATGCGAGGTGAATGTGATTGTCTTAAGGAGGGTGAATATTACACGCTTTCTGAAATGCTTGGTTGCCTTGCTTTTGTAAGAAAAGGAAGAAAAGACTCAATTCTTGTTATTATAAACCGTAACGAGCACGAAATTGACTATTATTTACCGGATGAATGGCATAATAGCCGACTTGTTTTCGGCGACGGTATGATGGGTAATAAGGTGAATATCGGTGCATTGGATGCCATTGTTTTAAAAAAGGAGTTTTAATATGAGTGAATGGACAGAAGTAAAAATTATTGTTGATGCAGTAAATGTTGATAAAGCAGGCGACATAGCATCTATGGTAGTTCCCTACGGTATTTACATAGAGGATTACAGCGAGCTTGAAAAGGAAGCCTGGGAGATTGCACATATTGATCTTATTGATGAAGAGCTGCTTGAAAAGGACAGAACAAAGGCAATTGTGCATGTTTATATTGCACCTCAGGAAAATCCTCAGGAAGCAGTAGCTTTTCTGAGAGAAAGATATTCTGCTGAGGGTATTGCTAATGAAATTGAACTGAATGCTTGTAAAAATGAAGATTGGGAAAACAACTGGAAACAGTATTTTCATCCTATTCCCGTTGGCAACAAGCTTCTCATCAGACCTACGTGGGAGGAGGAATTCGATTCTCAGGGAAGAAAGGTTCTTAATATCGAGCCCGGACTTGCATTCGGCACCGGTACTCACGAAACTACTCGTCTTTGCCTTGAAACCTTAGAAAAGCACATAAATGATGGCACAACTGTACTTGATATCGGTTGCGGAAGCGGTATTTTGTCGGTAGCCTCACTTCTTCTCGGGGCTGAAAAGGCAGTTGGCGTTGATATAGATGCTCTCGCTGTAAAAACCGCAATTGAAAACGGTGAAGCTAACGGATTCAAAGAGCCTGAATACTGTATCCTTCAGGGTAATCTGACCGATAAGGTAAGCGGAAAATATGATGTAGTTGTTGCTAATATTGTTGCAGATGTTATTATAATGTTCTGTAAGGACGTTGCCGACTTTATGAAGGAGAATTCGGTTTTCATAACTTCAGGAATTATTGACACGAGAGAACAGGATGTTATATCAGCTTTTGATAAATACGGATTTGATATAATTGACAGACACACCGAAGGCGGTTGGGTTTGTTTTGAATGTAAAAAAAGAGTGTGATTTTCACACTCTTTTTGTCTTAAGATATTCTTACATTTCCTTCCCGGTTATTGATAAATTTTGTAACGGATTATATAATCGGTTTATATAAGGAAGGTGTAAAAATGAAATTAAAAAAACTTTGCAAAATAATGGTGCTGTTATTTGTTGTTATATCTATCTATATTATGTCAGTTAATTTTTTTGTTGTCTTTTCTCAGGAAAGAAAGATTGTTCCGTCAGGTACAGCAGCGCATCTGAAGGATGCAGAATATGCACTTGTTCTGGGTTGCGGTATCAGAGGCGACGAGCCATCGGATATGCTTTATGACAGACTTATAAAGGCGGTTGAACTGATGAATGAAAATGAAGATCTTGTTCTGATTTTATCCGGGGATAACAGCGGACCGACATATAATGAGGTAGGTGTTATGCACAGATTTATGGTTGAACACGGAGTTGAAGAGTCAAGGCTGATTGATGATAATTGCGGCTTTTCAACAGGAGAAAGTATGGAAAATTTTTTATCAGAGTATGATGATAAAAAAGTAATTATAATAACCCAACCTTTTCATCTCTACAGAGCTTTATACATTGCTGAAAGACTCGGCATTGAAGCATACGGCCTTGAGGCTGCCCCAAACCGATATGCTCACGAATACTTTTATTCATTAAGAGAGATTGCAGCAAGAAACAAGGATTTTCTGAAGTATTTATAATATAGCTTCAATAGATAGCTTCTCTGAATCAGAAATCTGTTTTAGAATTATCAGACAGTTGTTTATATGGATTTCAGCATCGGAGTAGCTTGCTTTTATTACGCTGAATTGTATCGAATAAACTTCTTCATCAAGCTTGTTACATGTCTCTCCGTCAATCAAAGCTCTGTACGTCGGCTCAATTATTTTCCAAAAGGCTACTGTTTCTTCAGTACAAGTATTTATTGCTTCAGTATTATTTTTGCTGATTTCAATATTCGTCTTATCAAGTAGCTCAGTCAGCTTTACTGCTCGGTTTTCAACATATATATATCCGGTAAAGCAGATTAAAACTGCAACAGAAAATATTAATACGGATATTAATAAGCGTTTCATATGTTTTCAGCCTGCCTTCTTATTATACTGTATTCACCTGTTGAATCAACTGTCATAAGAAGTACATCCCTTATCTCAGCTTTATTTTCTGTGAGTATTTTATCAAGCTTTTTTCGTGTCATATTACAGTATCTGAACTCACGGTCGATTATTTTTCCGTCACCGATAACAATATAGGGTATAACGCCGTCCTGTGCCTTATCATCAACCTTTGTAGGCGGTCTGTAGTTCTTCTTGAGCTTAACACTTACCGAACCGTTTGTTTCTACGTATGCAAAGTCTACTGATTTTATATCAAACACATCCTTAAGCCTCAGAGCTTCAAGAAGGTCATCTATGCTGTACCTTAACGCTCTGAGCTTTTTTTCGTTTATCTTTCCGTTCTTGATAACAAGAACGGGATTACCCTGAATTAATTTTCTGATAAGAGGATAATTCATACATAAGTCCGATGAAACAACCTCAAATCCTGCAAGCGCAAAAATCAGTATAAGACTTGTAATAAGCGGTATTGAGTTGTTTTGTAACGTCATTGCCGCTACCTCTGAAAGCAAAAGTGTTATAACAAGTTCCGAAGGCTGAAGCTCGCCGATCTGTCTTTTCCCCATAAGTCTTACAGCGGGTATAACTGCAATATATACAATTAATGATCTTATTAAACTGTTAATCATTGAATCACCTCTGAATCATTATTGGTCAATACGTTTGAGTTTATAAAAAACACACCGCATATTTTGCGGTGTGTATAAATATTAAAATACAAGCTGCACCAATATCATATAGCATATTGTACCGCCGGAGATAGAAATAAGCATCTGCTTTTTCCATAAGTGTAAAAGTGCTGTGACAGTGATTGCAATAAGCTCGGGTATACCGTGACTTCCCTCAAAGACATTTACATTTTTAAGGCAATAGACAATAAGAAGACCGAATACAGATGCCGGTAAAACTTTTCCCATATAATGTATGAATTTGGGAATTGGTTTGTTATCCGGAAAGATGACAAAGGGTGCAAATCGCATAATAAGAGTAGCAAGAACCATAACTGCTACAATAATAATCTGTTGATTAAAGGTCATTGTCTTCACCGACCTTTCTTTCAAGATGTTTTCTTGAAACAGTAAGTGCTAAAAAGATGGCAACCATAGCCGGAATTATAAAATTATCTGCAGAGAAAATCAGAAGCGAGAGAGCTGAGAGGATAAGTCCGAAAGCAGCGCTCAGATGGCTTTTATCCTTTTGCCATTGATTTATAAAAATAACAACAAACATAGCTGTCATAACAAAATCTATGCCTTCGGTACTGAATCCGATGAGGGAGCCGAAAATTGCACCGAGTGTTGAACCGATTATCCAATAAATATGGTTGTAGAGAGTTACAAAGAACATAAACCATCCGCGGTCAACATCTTTGGGAGGCTCGGCAGAATAATTAATAGAAAAGGTTTCATCAACCATACCGAAAATCATATAAATTTTTTTAATACCAAGTCCTCTGTAGCGTTCGAGCATAGATAATCCGTAAAAAATATGTCTTGCACACAGAACGAAGGTTATAATAAAAGAGTTGAGCACATCGTATGGCCCTGTAAGGATTGATACAGCAACTATCTGCGTTGAACCGCCGAAAAGAAGCACACACATCATAAATGTATATAAAGGTGAAAAACCGTTAACGCTCATCAGTATGCCGTATGTAAGCCCAAGAAAGCCGTATCCGAAGAGAATGGGTAATGAATGGGGAAATGCAACATATGAAGCTCTCTTGAGCGTTTGTATTTTACTTTTTGAAAACGACAGTCTGCTCATTTTAAACCTCTGAAAAAAGTTTTTATACATTATAATCCTCTTTTATAGGTAATAAGTTCTGTTTTGGAATTAAAAAAATTTTCCTTTTATTTTTTATATAATTTAAAGGTTTTTGATGAAATATATGTTTTAATATGATATAATTCAGTAAAAGAAAGAGTTATTAAGGTGGATTTATGAAAAAAAGATGTTCGTCATTATACGGAATTTTCCTTATGCTGTTCGGCGTTGCACTTATGATTTTCGGCACGGAACGCGGGGAAATAGCTGTTATGTTCAGCAAGGCAATAAGAATATGTCTGGAGTGCATTGGCATTGGATAAAAAAGAAAAGATAAAAAAATCAGAAAAAACACGCATTCTGTTTCAATCTTTCTGGATGCTTATAACAAACAGTTTTCTTATAGGTTTTAAAGAGGGAAAAATATATACCGGAGAAATAAAAAAAATATGCTTGCCCGGTCTTAACTGTTATTCATGCCCCGGAGCATTAGGCTCCTGTCCTATCGGAGCTATGCAGGCGGTCATCGGTTCGAGAAACTTCAGCTTTTCATTTTATGTTTCCGGATTTCTTATATTTGTCGGCGCGTTATTCGGCAGGTTTGTTTGTGGTTGGCTTTGTCCGTTTGGCTTGATTCAGGATTTGCTTAATAAAATACCTTTCCCGAAAAAGCTTAAGACCTTCAGGGGTGATAAAGCTCTCAGAAAGCTGAAATATGTAATTTTAGTTCTGTTCGTAATAATATTACCGATGTTTGTAGTTGATATAACAGGGCTTGGTGAGCCTTGGTTCTGCAAATGGATATGTCCTGCAGGCACTCTTGAAGGCAGCGTTCCGCTTTTGATTGCAGATAATGCTTTGAGAAGCACACTCGGATTTTTATATGCGTGGAAGTTTGTAATCCTTGTCATTATTGTTCTGTTATCGGTTGTTATTTACAGACCGTTTTGTAAATACATCTGTCCGCTGGGCGCCGTCTATTCATTGTTTAATCGCATTTCGGTTTTAAAGATTCGCAAGGACGACACAAGATGTGTCTCTTGTAAGGCATGCAACAATGTCTGCAAAATGAATGTTGATGTTATGCATAACCCGAACGCGGCAGAGTGCATACGTTGCGGAATGTGCATTAAAGCTTGTCCTACTGATGCTCTTTCCGGATTATCTGTGATTAAAAAGAGTGAAAAAGACGGATAAAAATCCTATAATGAATAAAAATGTCATAAAAACTTTATAAAAATGTTCAAAATACCATTGTTTTATTATTTAAAATGAGATATAATATGTGTTGAAATATTTAAATCCAGATTGATTGGAGGGTCATATAATGACAGATAAGACCATACAGTTTAAGCTTGAAGCAGGTACACCTGATGAAATGAAGGAGACACTTTCACGTGTATATCAGGCACTTGTAGAAAAAGGCTATAACCCTATAAATCAGATTGTCGGCTATATTCTTTCTGAAGATCCGACATATATTACTACCCACAATAACGCCCGCAGTATGATAAGAAAGATCGACAGAGATGAACTTCTGCAGGAGCTTGTGAAGAATTATCTTAGTAAATAATCCGGAGGTTCAAAATGGCAGCTAAGAAGAAAAACGAGTTTCTGACATATAAGGATAAGCCTTTAGTCAGAAAGGGTAATACAATTTATTACGGCAATATGAGCGATAAGTTTGTTGTTGTTTATCAGATTCTTTCAACTAAGGATCTTAACGGACTTCAGGTTGCTGACAGAGTATCTGTTCAGCTTATCAACACTGATCCTAATGTCAGACCGCACGACAGAATCGCACAGAAGACAGAAAAGAAGGGTCTTTACAGTGCAATGGACATTGGCAAGATCTGGCTTGAAAGAGCTTTGGCCGAATAAAAACAATGCGGCGGTTTACCGCCGCTTATATTTTGTAACCGCTCATGGCGCAGTTGGATAACGCAGCAGATTCCGATTCTGAAGAACGGGGGTTCGAATCCCTCTGGGCGGGCCAAAAATCCAAGTCGAAAGACTTGGATTTTTCATTTATGTCCGCAAGGACATAACTTCATTACGAGCGAAGCGACTACTTCATTTGACAGCTTACTGTCAACTTCATTGTTTGCTTGCGGACATAAACGAATGAAGTTGCCTTTCGGCAAATGAACTGCTGACGCAATGAAGTGTGCCTTCGGCACAATGATGTTGCCCTTCGGGCAAACGGATTTGACTTTTAAGGTTTGTTGTTATAAAATAAATTATATAGAGCAAGTAATCAAAGGCGGTGCTTGTGTATGAAGAATTACTATCAAGATTTTGATGATATAATGACGTATTATCAGGAAGCATTAAAATACGCTCTTGATAATGCAGACTATTTTGCTAACAAAAAATCCACAAAGATAATATATTCTACACCTTCATTGTTGTTAGGTCTTCATACGCCCTCATTACTATTAAATATCGGATATTCAAGAGCTTACAAAAAAGGTAAGAAATTAAATAATCCAGGAAATCGCAGTGATTATTTGTCTTATGAATATGATGAAGAGGGAAAACTGATACGAATTACAGATCATGGGGACAGTCTTAAATACTTTTATTGTGTTTTTGAACGAAATGGTTTTGAGTGGGCTATTCCGATTTATCGGTACGAGGAGCATTTTTGCGCTTATCCATATTACGCTAAGGCAACTAATTGGGATGACAATGGAAATGTTTCAACATTTATTCAAATAAATAATGCAGAGATGTGGATTGAAAAATATACATATCCGTCTGATTTGCAATTTATTGCTATATGTGAACAATGGCATTATGTTCCAAATTTATCGCATTCAAGCAAGAGTAAATCCATTGAAGAATCTGGTTCGCCTGCACAATTATGGATATATGAGCTTGATATTACAAATCACAAAAAAATAACAGGAAAAATGATTGAGTCATATGTACATGATATTTCGGCATATCGACAAGACCCTCCTGTTTTGCTTGTGCCTCAGATTCACACAAAAATGCATTAATATTTTGTTCAGTATAGGATTGAATATTATGTTGCCATTTTGAGCTGTAAACACAAAAAAATATAACGGTACCGAGAGGTGCCGTTGTATTTTTTTATTCAGATTAAACAGAGGGATTCGAACAAGGAGGGAGCGAAGCGGAAGGAAATGTTCCGGGGGAGCATTTACGCCGACGGGGCAACGAGCGAAGCGAGGCGATTGGCGCGGGAGCGCCGGAACAAAATCCCTCTGGGCGGGCCAGAAAAAAGCACTTCTTCGGAAGTGCTTTTTTCAATGAAATTCGCCTTACGGCGAGTGAAATAGCAACGCTATGAAATATGCTGTCGCATATGAAATATTTGCTTCGCAAATGTTAAGGGCGAATTTTATTTCACTTTCTGCGTTAGCAGAAAATTTCATAATCCGTCAGGATTATTTCATATCGCACAGCGATATTTCATTATTAGAAGAGCTGTTGCTATTTT